>JAFGPR010000240.1 GCA_016936095.1 Ignavibacteriales bacterium
AATCCGATTATAAATACACGGGCTTATTCAGATAATACTAAAATTACAAATAATCATTCTTCAGCTTTCATACGTGGACTAAACAAGGAAAGGGTAATTTCAACTGCTAAGCATTTCCCAGGACATGGTTCTACGAATATTGATTCCCATTCTAAACTGCCCAGGATTGATAAATCAAAAGAAAAATTTTACGCAGAAGATTTACTCCCTTTTATCGAAGCAATAAATTCAGATGTTAAATCAATTATGATTGGACATCTTGAAGTTCCAGCTTTCGAAAAGACAGAAGGATTACCTGCAAGTCTTTCCTATTCAATTGTAACAGAATTGCTACAAGACCAATTGGGTTTTGATGGACTAATTGTTACAGATGCTTTAAATATGCAAGCAATTACTAAAAACTTTTCTGAAGAGGAATCGGTTTTACTAGCACTGAAAGCTGGAAATGATATTCTTCTTTTTCCTAAGAATGCTGAAACAGCACTCAATACAATTTACGATGCAGTAATAAATGGAGATGTTAATGAAGAAAGGATTGATAGGTCTGTAAGAAAAATCTTAGCTGCGAAAAAATGGAGCTTGCTGGAAGAGAAAGAGGAAATTGACTTATCTAAACTTAGTGATACATTATTTACAAAATCACATGTCAGATTAGCCGAAGAAATCGCTCAAAGATCAATTACACTTATTAGAGATGAGAATAAGATTATTCCTATTGATCCGACAAAGTATTTAACAACTACTTGCATTATTCTTGATGACGGAAAAAACGGGAAAGGATTTGCGATAGAAAAAGCACTTGATTCAGAATTGAAGTATTACAAATTGTTTAAATTAAATATTTCTTCTGAAACAAAGGAATTTACAGATGCATTAAAATTTGCTTATAATTCTGATTTGATACTAATGGCAATTTATCAGAATGTCCGTGCATATCGTGGCGACTTAAAGATAGAGGATCGGCAACTTGATTTGATAAAAGCATTGGTTTCTTTTGATAAACCGGTTGTGATTATGAGCTTTGGTAATCCTTATGTTGTGGCCGAATTTTCTGACGCTGACACTTATCTTTGTGGATATAGCAAATCTGCCGTAACACAATACGCAATGTTGAAAGCTATAGTAGGCAAATCGAATATAACTGGTCAATTACCTGTCTCTATACCAAAAACAACTTTCAATGTAGGGGATGGTATAATATTGGTAAATGATGAATTGAAATTTCAAACAGAGACAGATTCAACCTATGATTTTACTGAAGTTGATAATTTGATGAATGATGCTGTAATGGATAAAGTATTTCCCGGAGGTGTTTTATTAGTTGGGCATAAAGGAAAAGTAATTTACAACAAAGCATTTGGTAAGTTTACTTATGATAGTGATGCAATAGATATGATGAAAGAGGCAATTTTTGATCTTGCCTCAGTTTCAAAAGTAGTCGGGACGACTTCCGCAGCAATGATTCTATTCGACGAGGGAAAACTTGATTTGGAAAAATACGTTTCGGATTACCTACCTGAATTTGGTAATAATGGAAAAGAGAAGATAAAAATTAAGAATCTTTTAATGCACAATTCCGGTTTACCTGCTTGGAAGCAACTTTACAAAATGTTCACAGCAAAAGAAGAAGCTTATGATTATATAATGAAATTGGAAACAGAATTTACTGCTGGTAGTAATTATCTTTACAGCGATTTAGGAATGATTACTTTACAATTTGTAATTGAAAAAATAACGGGCAAACGTCTTGACGAATATTTGAAAGAAAAATTATTTATACCACTTGGAATGTTGAAAACCACATACAATCCACCAATAGTATTTCAACATTATTGTGTTCCGACAGAAGTAGATGATTACTGGAGAATGACAACTGTAAAGGGAAAAGTACATGATGAGAATGCATATCTGCTGGGAGGTATTGCTGGCCATGCTGGATTGTTCTCTTCTACAAGCAACTTGGCTATATTTTGCCAGATGATTTTGAATAATGGTAAATATAAAAACAAACAAATCATTAAAGAATCGACAATAAAAGAATGGACAAAGCTTCAATCTGAAGATGGTTCGAGAGGATATGGCTGGGGAATAAAAACTAACAGTGGTTATTGTTCTGGCGGCTCAAAAATTTCTGAAGGTTCAATCGGACATACGGGTTTTACAGGCACTTCAATTTGGATCGATAAAAAGCGAGAATTATTTGTCGTTTTATTAACCAACCGGGTTCACCCGACACGTGAAAATAACAAGATTGGAGAATTCCGTCCAGTAATTCATAATGCGATTATTAGTGTTGTGGATTATATAAAATAAACTATTTCTTGCTATTAAAAAAATATAGTATTATTTTTAATATTGTAAAATATAATATTAACAATTAAAAATTATTAAGGAGGATTTTATTATGAAGTTAAAATCTTTTTTAACGCTCATTGTTCCAATTATTCTATTATTTTCATCCATAACCTATATGCAAAGCAATCCCTATGGTTCAAGAATGCCAAACAAGGAAACAAAAAACATCCAAGGCGTTCAAAAAATGTTTTCAACAAGTGGGACAGTTGTTTATGTTGACAGTTTAAATGGTGCTAATGATACAACCGCACTGGAATCTAGAGGATATTTGCTTTATTGGAGAGGCACAGGCACTCCAGGAACAACATTTTGGTTTCAAGGTAATTCATCAGTATTTTCTGCTTATGATGGGCCACCAACAGGGTATGTAGCAGCAAATTATAATTCCGTTACAGGTGCAAATGATATTGATGACTGGTTGGTTCTTCCTAAAGTTGCGGGTGGTGTTTGTGCAGGTGATACACTTTATTTTTATTCTAGGAGTCCCTTAGGGAGTGGATATCCTGATTCAATAAGAGTAATGTATTCTGCAAATGATTCTGTTCCCGAAGGCGCTTGGGTAGAATTGGGAAGATTTAAAACAATTACAGACGGCACTTGGGAGCTTCGTGGCTTTGCAGCACCAACAACAAGCTTGAACGGTCGCTTTGCAATAAGATACTGTGTTGCCAATGGAGGACCTAGTGGTTCAAATAGTAATTACATCGGTATTGATGCTATTTCAATAGTCAGGTCTCAAGTGTTGCCTCAATATTACAATTCTACTGGCGGTACAACAGCTAACAATTTTCCTTTTAATCAGAATAGTGGTAAAGCAATAAATAATCTCATTCGAGCTGGAGAGTTGAATCAACCTACTTCTTTACCAAGTGGGTATCAAATATCTAAAATTTATTTCCTCGCAAAGGATCCGGGTGATCGTAAATTTACTGATTTGCAAGTTTTACTAGCTCAAGATGATATTACAGATTTAACAGATGCTCAATTTTATCCAGGACCTTATGATACTGTATTTTTTAGTGCTTATGACAGTCTTAAAACTACAGGTACTTGGTTTAGCATTCCTTTGCAACATCCATTCCCATACGATCCATCAAAAAGTCTAATTTTATTTGTTGGGCAATGTGGTGCATCCGGTACAGGTTTAGCTATTATAAGAAATTCACTTACAGGAATTCGCAGAGTCTGGTCTGTTGGAGGTTGCCCATTTGTACCCTATGCAAGTAGTGATGCAAATGTTTACAATTTTGGTGTTGATATTATTCCTATTGGTGATTATACTCCTGATTTATTATACTATAAATTCGAAGAAAATCTTGGTGGGACAATAGTAAAAAATTGTGCAAATCCCGGAGTTGGAAATAATCCGGCAACATTTACCAACATGGTGATTGATACGAACGGCCAGTTTGACAGCTGTCTTGTAGGTACAGGTATTTCAAGTTCAGGTGTTGAAACAGGTTGGAATTGTGATTTAGG
>JAFGPR010000241.1 GCA_016936095.1 Ignavibacteriales bacterium
CTATTAAGGGGATAGGCAACCTTTTTGTTAAATTCCAAATTACAAAAAACAAATTCAAAATTAAAATTGAATCAAGTTTATTTTTTGATATAATTATGCTAATGTATATTTCAACTCATTATTTTCTTTTGTAAATGCAATTTTGTTAATTAGTTGAAATGTATTATTTCCAGGTTGAAAATTTTCCCATCTTTTTTTGTGTAATTCATTACTAAGTATTGATATATCTGTTGTTTCATCACCTACACCATTATCAAAGCCGTGGTCAATATTTATTCCTCCTTTTTCAGTCAATAAATACCTTGGATGAATATTTTCACCTTTGTATAATCTATCCCAGATGTATGCAGTTACGGTTTTGTTCTCTGGAATAACATCTCTAAAATTTTTAACAAAATTATCAATAAATATATCTAAATCAAACTCCTGATTTTTCCCAGTATGAATTTCAATTCTTTTAAAGTCTTTGTCTAAACAAAAAATGTGATTAAAATAAATTCTGAATGCTTTATAATATTTTTCCTCTTCAGGATTGAAAAAGCGATCTACAAAAAGTAATTCACTCATCATTTCAAAGAAAGGTTTTAAATACTTTACAATTTCTGATGCTCTCCTTTTTACAGGTAATGCGGTTTCAACTTTCCATAAATGGCAATGTTCATCAATATCATCAACTTTCAAAATATTGTCATCATCTTCATTAGAAATTATTGCGTGAAATTGTTTTTCGTTGTGTGAATTTTTTGCATTGTTAATCCAACTAATATTTGGAACGTAATTTCTGGCATTCCGGACAAATTTATTTTTAAAGTTTAATTTTTCATTTGATAAATATTCAACTATTCTTGCTCTGTTTATAGGACTTAAAGAAGTGTTCTTCTCACAAAATGAAATAATCATCTTTTCCCATTTGTTAGGAAATCGAGAAATTAATCTTCCTCTTTCAAAGCCAAAATGAGAGCTGAAAAATTTAAAATTTTCCCAGTTTGCCATAACTTCAGGGTCAAGAGCATATTCGTAAATCATATTTAGAATAACTCCTTGGCTCTTTCAGTAAAAAAGCCTTCGGGCCATTTAATTGCAAAATCTCCATCTTGAGTTATTGGTATTTTAATTAGTTTCGTTCCTTCGCTTGTCGGTTGGGCATAAAGCACCTGTATATCATCAGGATTTATTTTTGGAATACCCGGCGTTTCTTTTCCTTCATTTTGCTCTCTTATTCTTCTTAGTATTCTTAAAATTAAATGTTCGCTATGAGTTTCAAGAATGAAACGATTTTTATTTTCGCCAAGCGCTGCTTCAAGAAATACATCACCAAGTTCCGCTTGCAAAGCAGGATGCAAATGTATTTCAGGCTGCTCTATCATTATTATTTTATTTGTATTTCCATAAGCCGAAACTAAAACCGGAATTACCTGACTTATACCATAACCGACATCGCGGTGCGTAACAACTGCACCAGTGTTCTGGTCGATGAGTACTAAATCGGTAATTTTTGATAGTTCCTTACGTTGTAATAATTCGAAGATTTTATTTTTTATGAGTGATTCGTCTTTTACAGGAGGCATCCCAAGTTCTTCTAAAAGATCATCGTATAAGGATATATCAGTTTGGTCTTTTTCTATTAAAGTAATTAAATCCTTTGGGGATATATCAGTTTGTGCTTTTTCTATTAAAGTAATTAAATCCTTTGATCTTGTATCAATAAGATGGTGTATTTCAATTTTATATCTTGAATTCATTTTTTTGGAATCAGCCAACCAATGGTTTATTTTTTCTCTTATAATGTCATTATCTTTGATTATTTCCCATGCTTCAGCACCACCTGCGACCCAATTTGGGTTATTATTATTGGTTAAAAATAAATGCCTCGGAGGAAAAGTTCTCATCGGTCCTAAATATCTGAAATTATTTGTTTCGTTTTCAATTAAATCAAAAAATACCTGAATTATTTCATTAATTAGATTTGGAAAATTATTATACATATAATTGATAATTTTTTTTTCGGTTTCATTATCCTTTCCTAAGTTTGTTATAAATGGATTCTTTTCCAAACCTTTTTTGGTTAATTTGAAAGTGGGAGGAGTGAAAAGCGTTTCATCTGAATATAATTCAAAATTCAAAAAATCAAAATTGTCCTGGACAAAATTCCATTGTTCTTCTGTAATATTTTTAATACCTGTTATATCTTTTATGTTTTGAGTTATAATTTCTTTTATTGTTTCATTATCAAAGTCAATAAGAGATAATTTAAAGAAATTTGGAATAAACAAATCTTCTGATAATTTTTTTATATTCAATATTTTTTTACCGTTAATGTATAGTTCAATTTTTAGTAATTGTTGTTCAAATGTTTTTTCTACAAATTCTAGAGGATTTAAAATTTTATATCCCGGATCTGGTCCATAATAATCTTGTAAGGAGTTATATTCAGGTTCTAAGAAATATCCAATTTCGAATATCATATTAATTATATTATTTCCATTAAAATAATTTTTCAATTTATTTATTTTAGCTATTTCAATTTCAATATTGAAGACAAGCGAATTAAAATAGTTGTTTTTATATATTATTTGATTGAAGCCACCAAGGTCAACAGAATCTCCACTTATTTGCAAGAAATGTGCATCAATTTCTTTTGTTTTAAGTGCATTATGTAAGTAAAGGAGAGAATGGATTAAACTTGACTTGCCAGAACTATTCGGTCCAAAAAGTAAAGTTATTGGTTTTATATCTAAATTTTGTAATTGATTGAAACTTTTAAAATTAGATACACCTATTTTATTTATACCAATATTTTCAATTTAATAATTTATTTCATCATTAAAATTTTTTTTATCTGCTATTATATTATTATAAAATTCAGCTTCTATTCTATCTAATTGAATGGCAAAATCGCCATAGGCACAGTCACTCGAATCAATATTTCTTTCATATTTTTTCGCAAATTCATCAATTTTCTTATTATTCCACTCTAATAATTGTACAACATTTGCAACAGCATCCAAATCAAATAATTGTTTATATTGTTTAATTCTACTTTTAACTTGGTATTCAGTAATAGGAGAGCCATCAAAATTTTTATAACTACCTTTTGTATTAATCAAGTCAGTAATTTCTTTAATCGTTAAAACTTTATTTTCTTCCTTTAATATTTCAACTATTTCTTCGTGTAAGGTCATTTTGTTTTCCTTTGGTTTTATTTTAGGAAAAAATTAAATTCACTAAACAAATATATACTTTAAATCGGTGCAATAAATTTCCGCAACATTGTGGCAATTTATCATTTCTTAATTACAATTTTACCTTTTGGAATTTTTAAGTAATAAAATTTTGCCCCTCGTCTGCCTTCGATAGCAATTTCAAATGTATCTGAAATTGTTTTATTGTTTAATTCTTCTCTTATCTTTTTATTTAATTTAGAAATATTACCACGAAATGTAGTCAGCGAAAGCCCAAGGTTTTTTTTCTTTATATTAATCAGTTCCATTCTATTGGATTCCAAGTCGGGAAAAAGTTCTTCGTGAATTTCTATAATTTTTTTTAAAAATAATCAGTAGTGCAAAATCATGAAAATTTTTCCGGTGGTTTATTTGATAATAAATTTTCAGTAAAATATTTGTAGTAAGACAAGAGAATAGGGGATAAGTCAATAACAATATCACCGATTTTTAATTCTGGCTTTGAAATAGTGAGTACTGCTTTTGGAATTAAATCTTTTTTGATTGTGTCAATTTCATTTTTCAATCGGATAATTTTTGGGAGTGATGTGTCAATTTTCACGGGAATATTTTCGGTTTTCCCAAATCTTGGATCTTTTACTTTGATTAGTTTGAGTTGATTTGTTTCTGAAAAATCTCCAGACTCAGCTAATAAAATCCAGCATACTTGCATAGCAGGTGTCCCTGAAGATACTGCCGCTGTATAGGAAAATTCTTTTGATTTATTTAATGAGTCAGTAAATATTTTTAATTTTTTATATATTTCATTATGGTCGGTTACATCGTTAAAAGAAAATTCAAAATCGTAAATATTTTTCGCCAATTTTCTTTTTTTTATCTCATCTTTTAGATATTTTACAATTTCTTCAAATGTAATTTGCCCTGATGTATTTTTATTCCATAAAAGATATACGCTATCAAATTTATCAAGTGATAAACAATTCAGTATTGCTCCATCTTTATCACCAGATAATTTGCCTGCATCATTTGTACCAACGAAAGAGAGTAAAATATCTTTTTTCATATTTATTTAAGTATTTAATTTCTTTGATAGAAAATTAACGATATAAATTAAAATATTCAAATTTCTATTGAATTATTCTATATAAAATATTAATTTCATTCGAAGATAAAAAATAATTTACTAATTGAAACTTCTGAAAAATTAATTGACATTGATAAAAATTTTAAATATTATTGTAGTCAAAAAGATAAGGGGAAAAAATGCGAAG
>JAFGPR010000242.1 GCA_016936095.1 Ignavibacteriales bacterium
GCTGTCATAATTACAATGTCAGAATCTTTTATGTCTGCAAAATTATTGGAGCCATTAATTTTTGTGTCGAATCCAAGCAATGGTGCTGCCTGCATCATATCAATAGCTTTGCCTTGTGGAAGGTTATCAATGATATCAACCATTACAATTTCTTTTGTTAATTCTTTGAGTGCTAGAAGGAACGCACACGACTCTCCTATGTGTCCAGCACCGATTATGCTTACTTTGTTTCCTTGTGTCATAATTATTTCACCAAAATTTAAAAATGAACAATATGAAGTTATAAAATTTATTCAATAATTGGAACAATATTTCCAGCATCATTCAGAATTGCTAATTTTGCATCTGAACCTTTTCTCTTGATAGCATCGTAAATTGCAGTTTCAACCTCAGAATATTTTTTGATGAAAATTTTATCCATCGTTTCCTTGGTTAAGTCTGTAACAGCCCATATTTCTGACTTCATCATTATTTCGGCGAGTTTTGCAGCTTTGTGATAACCGAGTTTATATCCTTTTGAGATTTTCTCAAATACTTCCTCGGGAGTATTGCAACTTGAAAGCAGATCGTAATATCCCTGTGGGCCTAAACCTTCCTTGCATTGGGCAATTAAAATTAAAATACCCTCATCTTTTAAAATAAGTTTACTATGTTCAATAGCCTTATGTGCCTGACATAAATCTGAGTCGGTTGGAGGTGATGCAACAGCAATTACAATATCTGCTTTTTCTTTTGCTCTTGCACAAAAGACATCTTCTGCATTTGAAACCGCTTTTGCGAAGGAATCAAAAATATTTCCCGAACTAACTGAATATATTTTTCTGTCGATATCGAGAACGGCTTGTATCGAAAATATTTCTTTGTCTTTCAGAAAACTAATTGCCTCATCCATGTCTTCACTAACAGGATTTCCTTTAAGGATTAAACCTTTTGAATTTTCATAAAGAGCAAATTTATGATTATGTTCGATTGTTTCAAATGAGGCAATGCCTGGAACGAAAGATTTTCTTCCACCGGTATAACCAGCAAAATAATGGGGTTCGACAGAACTTATAGCAATTTTTTTTTTATAATCTGAAATTATTTTATTCAGATAAACTTCTGTACCCCGTGATGTTTTTCCTAAATATACATTTTCAGATTTGTCTTTTGCATTATGAAAAACAATATTGCTTTTGTATTCAAAGTAAAATTCACCAAATATTTTTTTCAATTCTTCTTCGGATGGATTTCTGTGAACACCTGTTGCAATAATAAATTTTACTTCCTTAGATTTTATGTGTAGGTTTAAGTGCTTTAAAATTTTTGCTGTAGGAGTAGGACGAGCACCATCGTTGATAATAATTAGTAATTTATTTTCATCACGAATAAAATCCTTTAATGATTTCGAATTGAGGGGGTTAGAAATGGAATTACTAATTATGGAATTTTCATCGTCAGTGATTTTTTTATCGGGGTAGATGATTGGTATTATTTTTTTATCACTCAATTCAATTTGATTTATTTTACCTGCGTAATAAATGTTATAAATCATGTTGCTAAGATTTTCTTGAAATTAAAACACCAAATCACTAAGATATTTCTAATATTTCTTGTGACAGGAATTATTTAAAAAATAAACTTAGAATAATTTATTAAATTTGCAATTCAAATTTAACATTTTAGAGAAATTATTAAAAATTGGAGATAAATAAGAATGAGTAATTCATTAGAAGAACAAGTAAAAGAAGCATTGGAAAAAGTCAGACCATATTTACAAGCGGATAATGGCGATGTAGAATTTGTCGAAATGACAGAAGATAATATTGTATATGTCAGATTAAAAGGTGCCTGTGCTGGTTGTCCAATGTCTCAAATGACATTGAGGGCAGGAATTGAACGTTCACTTATGAAGGCAGTTCCTTCAATTAAAAGAGTGGAAGCAGTAAAATAAAATTTTTAAAAACCATCGAGTTAACCCGATGGTTGATCATTCAAATAATGAAAATTCTAGGAGCCAATATGAGAAAAAAAATTATTGCCGGTAATTGGAAGATGAATAAAAATCTTTCAGAATCAATTGCATTAGTGGAAGAGCTTAACATACTACTAAATAAACAATCACTAAATTGTGAGGTAATTGTATGCCCTCCATTTACATCGCTCTTAAGTCTTGCAGAAAAAATAAAGAAAACTGACATAAAACTAGGTGCACAAAATATGTACTTTGAAAGCGATGGTGCATTCACAGGTGAAATTTCTGCCGATATGATTTTATCAGTAGGTTGTGAATATGTAATTCTTGGTCATTCAGAAAGAAGAGAAATATTTAAAGAAACTGATGAACTTATAAATAAGAAAATAAAACAAGCATTGTCTAAAGGATTAAAACCAATATTCTGCGTTGGCGAAAAGCTTGAACAACGTGAAGCAAATATTACTGAAGATATAGTACGAGGCCAAATCGAAAAAGGATTGGAAGGTATTTCTGAAAACGATATGAAAAATATAATAATTGCTTATGAACCTGTATGGGCAATAGGAACAGGAAAAACTGCTACACCAGCGCAAGCAGAGGAAGTTCATGTTTTTATTCGTAACTTAATTGGAAAACTTTATTCAACTGCAATTGCAGAGGATATAGTTATCCAGTATGGTGGAAGTGTTAAACCTGATAATGCAAAAGAATTACTCTCGCAAAAAAATATTGACGGCGCATTAGTCGGTGGAGCCTGTTTGAAAGCTGATTCATTTATGGGAATTATTTTGGGGGTGTAAGTTAAGAAAAAATATTATTTAGAAGACAGAAGACAGTAACAAAAAATGTCACATCAAAACGCTTCAATAAAATCTATTTTATTTGCTCTTTTGGCAAATCTCGGTATTGCAATAACGAAAACAATTGCAGCCGTAATTACAGGTTCAGGAGCGATGCTGGCAGAAGCAATCCACTCATACGCCGATTGCGGCAATCAAGGACTTCTATTTTTCGGATTAAAAGAATCAAAAAAGAAACCTGATACTGAACATCCACTTGGTTATGGAAAAGAAATATTTTTCTGGTCGTTTGTCGTTGCTCTTATTTTATTCAGTATGGGGGGCTTGTTTTCTATCTATGAGGGTATCCATAAAATCAATTCACACGAGGGATTAAA
>JAFGPR010000243.1 GCA_016936095.1 Ignavibacteriales bacterium
AAAACCAAAGAGGACAATTATATTTGCTCTGTGGACTGGTGAAGAAAAAGGATTACTCGGTTCAAGATATTATGTGCAAAGTTTAAAGGATGATGTTGACAAAGTTGTTGCATATCTAAATTACGATATGATTTCAAGAGATAGTGAAGATGATAGTTTAGGAGTTGAATGTTCGATGACTTATACAAAAGCATTTTCAAAGTTTGAAGAGATGACAAAAAGTAATATAAAGAATAATGATCTGAAGCTGGATGTCAATTACAGACCATCAGAAAACCCAAGAGGGGGTAGCGACCATACTCCATTTGCAGAAAAAGACGTACCGATATTTTACTTTATGGCAGGATTCCATACTGAATACCATACACCAGTTGATGAAGTTGATAAAGTAAATTACAACAAAATGGCAGAGATAATAAAGGTAGGATTTTTAAATATATGGGAAATTGCTAATATGCCCGAGAATTTCCGCTCTCTGAAACAATATAATTAATTAAACATTTTTGATAAGGAGGAATTATTATTCCTCCTTATCGTCTTTTACCTCAGTAAATTCTACAACATCAGAGTCATCCTTTCTTATTACTTCAATTCTGAATTTTGAAATCAGTCCTGCAATTGCACCAACTGCAGCCATAACTGGTGCTGCTAAGAAACCGATAACACCGACAGTTAATGGAATTTCCAAATAAATTTTCCCTTTTGAATCCTTGATTATTATTCTGCGAATATTTCCTTCGTGAATAATCTCTTCGATTTTCTTCAGTAATTCTTTTCCGTCAATTTTAAATTCAGTTGACATAATTCCCCTAAAAAAATATTAGATATAATTTGCTTTGCAAGATATAAATAATTATTTAAAAGTAGGATTAAATTTTTTATTGATGCTTTTTTATATTTGTAAAGAAAATATTTTCATTTCATTAATCGTAAAGGTTTTAAGAATGAAAAAGTTACTCGTCTTATTTTTTCTAATACCGTTAGTCATTTATCCACAATCTACATTTGAGCAGGATGTAGAACTGGCATTTCAAAATGCCAAACAGGGTATTGCTTGGGGATTATCCAATATTCCCGATTCAAAAGCAAGTATGGATAAAAGTATCATAAAGGATGATAAACTAATCGCAGATGTAAAACTCTCAAAGGAAGTTGAGGGAGTAAAAATTACTTCGGTTGGTTATTATAATACATATCAGGTAACAATTACGGCGTATCGCTCTTTTGAATCATTAAAGAAAGAAGGGTTTTAGGAATTAATAATTTTTGCTAAGATAACATTTCCAAAACCTGTGGATGAATAATTGTTGACGCTGCAATTACGGAATCTTTTTTATTTACATTATTTCCTTTAATGTCTGTTATAGTACCACCTGCACCTTTCACAATTGGAATTAGAGCTGCTAAATCCCAGTAATTCATAATTGGGTCAATCATAATATCAGCATATCCTGTGCATAAAAGATAATACCCATAACAATCACCTAAATCTCTGTATAATCTAACAGATGAAATTAATTTCTTAAATTTTTCAATATCTTGATATTTTTCGACATTAAACGAATCAGTGAAAAGTAGTGTGGCATCTTTGAGAGAATTGCATTCCCTAATTTTTACAATTTCATCATTCAACTTTGCGGTTGAGTTATCCCCAATGAGAAAATGATCAAACATAGGCAGATTAATAACACCGAGAATAGGTTCGCCGTTTTTTGTTAATGCTATCAATGTTCCAAATTGTGGACTACCACATACAAAACTTTTTGTTCCATCTATTGGATCAAGAATCCATTGATATTCTGCGTTAGGTTTATGATGTCCGAATTCCTCACCTAAGATACCATGTCCGGGAAACTCTTTTTCAATAATATTTCTCATTATTTCTTCTGCTTTTAAATCAGCAGTTGAAACAGGTGAGTTATCGGATTTGTAGTCTACATTTATTTTCTGACGAAAGTATTGTTTTATTATCTTACTGCTTTCTTGAGCAAGCAAGCTACAGGTTTTTTCAAATTCTTTAAACATATATTTTAGTGTAATATATAACAACCATAGGGTTAACCCTATGGTTGATACAAATATTTTTATTCTATTCCTAATTCTTTGATGATATTATCTGCTCCACCAATTTTTTGTGTTACCCAAAGAACATATCGGATATCAACACCTAACGAGCGGCTATAGGATTCATTCCATGCAAAATCATTGATAGTTGCTTCGAATGCTCTATCAAAATTTACACCAATTAATTCTCCATAAGCATTTAAGATCGGACTACCGGAGTTACCACCAGTTGTATCGCCATTGTAAAGAATTGCAACAGGAACACTACCTAGTAACTTGTCAGCAAATTTACCGAAATCACCTTTATCATATAACTCCTTAACCTTTGGATGTATTTTATAATCTTCATTTCCATATAAGCTTTTATCAATAACACCTTTTAATGTTGTGATAGGTGAATAATAGATTGCATCTGCAGGAGTATAACCCTTTATGTAACCGTAAGTAAATCGCAAAGTGCTATTTGCATCAGGAATGAATTCAGTTCCTTTCCAAAGCATTTTAACTTCGATCAAACTTGCAGAATACATATCAAGTTTTCCGTCAATTAGTGTACGTTCATTTTGGATATCATCCATCTGTAATTTTAATTTGAAGAGGAATTGTAAAACCGGGTCATCATAATTTAAAATGTTTTCGGGAGTATCTTCAAGTAATTTGGAAAATATTTCTTGGTTTAAGAATTTAGCGTCAAGCATTTCAGACTCAAGAAAAACAATTGCATCTTTATTTTCTTTAACATTTTCAATAGCAGTAATTTTAGAACGGCCAGAAAAATTATCAGCATACTTAAACAAATTCACCCATACTGCTTTTTCCATCTCCTTGTTATAATTTGAAATTAATCTATAAAGATAAAATTTCGTCTGTGCAAGATTTTCATCTTTATAATCATCAATTCTTTCTTCATTCGGTTTTTGTATTTCAGTAGCATAATTTTTTAATTCTGATGCTAAAGCAAAAAGAGTTGAAAATCTATTTGATAAATTGAACCATAAGTTTGCTTCAACAATTTCGAATAATTGATCATAAGTTGTGTTGATTTCATTTAAAAGATTTCCATATTTTTCTTTTAACTTATCATCTGAGTCAATAAAATTTTGTAATTGAACTTCCTCTTTTTTTCTAGCTTTATAAAGTTCTGTGCGTTTTAATCCGAGAATTTTTCCTTTATAATTTTTCATTGTATTTGCAAGTCCTTTAATATAACTTGCATAAGCCAACTTTAATTCGTCATCATCTTTCGAATAAGCCGTCAGGTAATTAATCATATATTCCAAAAAATCAGCATAAATTGGTAGTAGATATTTTTCCTGATAAGTTAAAAATTCTGCAGGTTTGTGGCGATATGTTCTTCCTGGATAACCAAGTATGAAAATAAAATCACCCTCTTGAACTCCATTTGGATTTACCTTTAGGTGTCTTTTTGGTTTGAATGGAATATTTTCCTTTGAATATTTTGCTGACTTTCCATTAGGTGCAACGTACGCACGCATAAAAGTAAAGTCACCTGTATGTCTTGGCCAAACCCAGTTGTCTGTTTCCCCACCAAAATTACCAATTGTAATTGGAGGTGCATAAACCAATCGGACATCCTCTATTAATCTATATTTGAATAAGACATAGGATTTACCTTCAAACATCTCAGATACTTCAGCTTCAATTGATTCATCTAGATTTGTATATTTTTCTGAAAGCTCAATCATCTTTTCATATATCTTTTGGGAACGTACTACTGGATCTTCAATTCCTTTAACAGAATTTAAAATTTCTTCTGAAACTTCTTCGTAAGATTCAGTAATTCGAACAACAACTCTTTGAGCTGGAATTTCTTCTTCATAGGTTTTTGCTAAGAAACCATTTTCAAGATAATTATTTTCTGTTGTACTTGCTCTGCTAATGGAGCCAAATGCACAATGGTGATTTGTTATAATCAAACCATTCTCAGAAACGAAGGAGCCAGTACATCCTCCAACATCTACTAATGCATCAACAATGCTAACACCATTAGGATTGTAAACTTCAAGCGGATCAATTTTCAATCCTTTTTCTTGCAAGTTTAATTTATGAATTTCACTCAGTGGATACATTCCCTCATCTTTTGAAGATGGTATCATTCCGAGAGAAATTACAATAAGAGCTAAAATCATTAAATTAAAAATTTTTCTTTCTTTTTTCAATTTTGTCATTATTCTTACTCGTTATTTGTTAAAAAAATCAGAATATTTATTTTATTTCAGGGCAAGAATTTAAAAAATCTGTAACTTCTTTTAAAAGTGGTTTCCAACTTACGCTGTTCATAATTAATAGTGGAATAATACCTAATGCTAATACTCGAACAGCAGCTGAAGGAGAGAAAGCATTATAAACTAGCGTTTTTTTACCATCTTTTTCTTTAAGTTTAAAGGATATTCCCGTCCAGGCACTTTTCTTTATGGCAAAATCGACTAAGGGTAATTTGCTCATATAAACCTGATACTTACCAGAAAAATTTTTGTTGATTAAATCAAATAATTTTTCTACAGTAATATCTGCTTTTGCGATTTCTAATTTTGGCATTTTGTACCTCTTTTGTTTTTAAAATAATTTTTTTTACAACCAAAGATAATATTTTATAAACTTTTATGTTTTGAAAAACAAACATTTTTTTTAATATTGTAATGTGATTTATAATTAAATTTTAGGAATTAAAATGAAAAGAAGAGAATTTATTAAAAAGAGTATTGGTGCAGGAATAGTTGCAGGGACTGCATTGTCGGCTGGAAATATTTCTCGTATTTTCGAAAAGTCAAATAATTACTTTACAGATACATACGATTTAGTAGCAGTAAAAAATGGGGAACCAGATGTAATGTTCGATAAAGCAATTGAAGCATTGGGAGGTATTGGTAAGTTTGTAGGAAAAAACAAAACAGTTGTGGTAAAACCAAATATTGGCTGGGATGTTGTTCCTGAAAAAGCAGCTTGTACAAACCCCAAATTAGTCAAAAGAATTATTGAACATTGTTTCAATGCATGTGCAAAAAAAGTCTATGTCTTCGACCATACTTGCGATGAATGGCAAAAATGTTACGAAAATAGTGGGATAAAAAAAGCTGCCGAAGATGCAGGGGCTACTGTTGTTCCGGCGCACACTGAGAGTTATTATCAACAGGTCAACATTCCTAAAGGGAAAACTTTAAAGAATGATAAAATTCATGAACTGATTCTTGAATCTGATGTTTTTATTAATGTTCCTATTCTTAAAAATCATGGTTCGGCAAAATTAACGATTGCAATGAAAAACCTGATGGGAATAAATTGGAATAGAGGATATTGGCATCA
>JAFGPR010000244.1 GCA_016936095.1 Ignavibacteriales bacterium
ATGCTATACAGAATTATGGACACCACCTCTTCCAAATCATCCTTATGGTTATATTTTAGCAAGTATGCCAAACGACAAATTAAACGATGTTTTATATTTACCAAACGTTAAAGGTCTATCTTCTGCTGAAAATCAAAATTATCCTGAGAATAATGAAGGGACAAGAAAAATTAAAGCAGATTCTTTGTGGTTAGCGGGATATACAGGAACGGGGGTTAAAGTAGCTGTTTTAGACTCAGGAATTGATACATCTTGGGCAGGGACAGATCTACCCTCAACTTTCCAGAAAAAAGACTATTGGAATTACCCTATTTTAGATGATAATGTTGCTAATATAACTTCTGGCCACGGAACGCACGTAACAGGTTCAGTCTTAGGGAGAGGAGTATTGTCAGCAGGGAATATCAGTGTTACAAATGGGAATGGTCCTTATAAAGGTTCTGCTCCTAACGCAGAATTAATATTTTTAAAAATTGGTGGCGATGCGAGTTCAAGTGCTTCTGAAACAGCAATCATCGCAGCAATAGACGCTGCAATAAATATTTATGGTGCAGATATTTTATCGATGAGTTACGGTGGTTGGGATGATTTCCATGATGGAAGTGCAGCAGATGAACAAAAGGTTGATTGGGTGTATTCACAAGGAGTTCCATTTTTCTTATCTGCAGGTAATAATGGCGATGCAGGACGACATTATTCAGGGACAGTTCCAGCAAATGACACAACGGGATTTATTCAGGTCAATATTAGTGGTGCTGGTGGATCAGGGAAACTTGATTTTAATTTAGTCTGGTATGATGGATTGGGGACGACTAATAATTTATTAATGGAGTTTTACGATAATACTTATAATGAATTAGTATCTGTTTCACATTCGGGCCAATCAGAAAGTCCTCGAGGTACTGAACAAGAATATTGGTGGCACAATAATAATCTAAGTGATGGTACATATTATGTAAAAGTTGTTAACAATTCATCTAATTCACAATTTTTTCATATTTTTGAAGAAACGGGTGACTATAATACTTGGTTTGAAATAGATGATTCAAATTATACACATGGTTCACCATCTTCTGCGGATCATGGTTTCTCGGTTGGAGCTTTTGTATCTCGAGCAATAGTTGAAGCTTGGGATGGGGGCACATGGTGGTATGGTCCAACATATATAGTTGATAGTATTGCAAGATTCTCAAGTTGGGGTCCAAGAATAGATGGTTTAACAAAACCAAATATTACAGCTCCGGGACATATAGTCATTTCGTTAAGAGATCATGATGTATATACTACAGCTAATAATCGTTGGATTGATAATGATGGTACTGTAAATGCGGGGGATAAAGATTATTATAGAATGAACGGAACAAGTATGGCGACACCTCTTTGTGCGGGTGCAGCTGCCTTGATATTGGATTATGATTCCACAGCAACTCCTGACCAGATTTATGAATCAATAATAAATAGTGCCAATACGACAAATTTGGGTAGTATCCCAAATAACAAATGGGGAAATGGTAAATTGGATATATATGCTGCATTAAATTATTATATTAGTCATTTTACTGATATCGAATCCGAAAAAAGACAACCGCTTGAATTTAAGTTATCACAAAATTATCCAAATCCTTTTAATCCAATTACAAAGATTAATTATTCAATTCCCGCGAGAGGTCAAGTTAAGTTGGTTGTTTATGATATATTAGGGCAAGAAGTAAAAACACTTGTAAACGAAATAAAAGAAGCGGGATTTTATTCGATTGATTTTAATGCTTCATCATTAGCGAGTGGAATTTATATTTATAAATTAACTTGCAATGAAAAATTTGAAGTCAAAAAGATGAATTTATTAAAGTAATATTATTAGAAAAAGCTGTCAGTGGTGGCAGCTTTTTTATTTATTTTATGAACAGAGCTTTTGGTTTTTAAAATTTCTTTCTCGAACCTGGTTTCATTAAAGGGATATTTTCTTTGCAAAGTGGACAATCATCAGGGGGGTAGATTATAACTTCTAACGTCAAAGCTGAAAATTGTGGCGATTCAAATTTAACTGTTCCGTTGCTTCTGTCAACAATTGAGGCAACCCCTACTACCTCAGCACCGTAACTTTTAACAATTTTAATTACCTCAAAAACAGAACCGCCTGTGGTAATAACATCCTCACATACTAAAACTTTTTCACCTGGAGATAAAGTAAAACCTCTTCGAAGTGTCATCTCTTTATCTTCTCGTTCCGCAAATATAAATCGTTTATTCAACAATCTTCCAACTTCTTGCCCGACACAAATACCACCAATTGCTGGAGATATTACTGTATCAATTTCAAACAACTTAAAATACTCATAAATCAACGTGCAAATTTTATTAAGATACTCAGGATATTGTAGAACTTGAGCACATTGGAAATACTTATTACTATGCTTTCCCGAAGTAAGTAAAAAATGTCCTTCCAGTAATGCCTTGGTTTTTTTGAAAATTTCTAATATTTCTTGATTAGTCATAAATTTTTATACAATTAACTGAATAGTGTATCGTTGTCTTTTTTATTTGATGCTTCTGTCTCTAACTCTTCAATTACAAAATAAAGTCCATCAGTTCCTTCATTATGCTTACAAATTATTTTATCACCAGAATTAAAATGATTCTGCAACAATTCTTCGGCCAGAGGATCTTCAATATATTTCTGAATTGCTCTCTTTAAAGGTCTTGCACCGAACTTTACGTCAAATCCTTTTTCAACAAGAAAATCTTCAGCGCTTAAATCAAGTTGGATCTCCAAATTATTTTCTTTAAGATTTTTAATAAGTTCTTTCATCTCAATTTTAATAATTTCTCTAATATTATCTCTTGTCAATTGCTTAAAAATAATCTTATCATCAATACGATTTAAAAATTCCGGATTGAATAATCTTTTAACGGCATCTTCAATAGTAGTTGAGATGTACTTATTTTGGTCATCACCATTTTCCTGATTGAATCCGTAACCACCTGTTGATTTAATATCCTTAGTCCCAATGTTTGAAGTCATAATTATTATTGTATTCTTAAAATCAATTTTTCTACCAAGACTATCAGTCAACACGCCATCATCTAATAATTGTAGAAGAATATTGAAAACATCAGGATGAGCTTTTTCAATTTCATCGAATAAAACAACCGAATAAGGTTTTCTCCTTACTTTTTCTGTCAGCTGTCCGCCTTCCTCGTAACCAACATATCCAGGAGGTGAACCAACAAGTCTTGACACATTGAACTTTTCCATATACTCACTCATATCAATTCTGATAAGAGCATCTTCTGAATCAAAAAGAAATCTTGCTAGTACTTTAGCCATCTCGGTTTTACCTACTCCTGTTGGTCCAAGAAAAATAAAACTACCAATTGGTTTTTTGGAATCTTTCAAACCAGCTCGGGTTCTGCGTATTGCTTTAGTTAATTTTGTAATTGCTTCATCTTGTCCAACAATATGCTGTTTTAATACTTGCTCCATCTTCAATAATTTTTCAGATTCAGCTTGAGCAACTCTTGTTACGGGTATGCCAGTCATCATTGCAACAACTGTTGCAATATCTTCCTCTGTAACATCATAAATAATATTGTCAGTTGTTGAATCCCAGTCAGTTTTAGCTTTTTCAAGTTTAGCAATAACTTCTCTTTCTCTATCTCTCAACCGCGCAGCATCTTCAAATTTCTGTTTTTTTACAACCGCCATTTTTTCGCGACGAATATTATCTATCTCTTCCTCTAATCGAAGTATCTCGTCAGATACGGTAAAGTTACCCATACGAACTCTTGATCCCGCTTCGTCAATTACGTCAATTGCTTTGTCAGGTAAATATCTATCTGTTATATAGCGGTTACTAAGTTTAACAGCTGCAGCAATCGCCTCTTTTGTATATCTTACATGGTGATGTTCTTCGTATTTGATTTTTATCTTATCAAGTATTTCTAAAGTTTCTTCAACATTAGGAGGGTCAACCATAATTTTTTGAAATCGTCTGTCTAGCGCTCCATCCGTTTCAACGTATTTTCTGTATTCATCGAGAGTAGTAGCACCAATGCATTGAACATCTCCACGGGCAAGAGCAGGTTTGAAGATATTTGAAGCATCAAGTGAACCGCTTGCACTCCCTGCACCAACTATGGTATGTAACTCATCAATAAATAGAATGACATCGTCGGCTTTTTCAAGTTCATTCATCAATGCTTTCATACGCTCTTCAAATTGACCACGGTACTTTGTGCCAGCAATTAATCCTGCCAGATCGAGAGTGACAATTCTTTTATTTTGAAGTAATCTTGGTACTTTTCTTTCCATTATTCTTACAGCCAGACCTTCAGCAATTGCAGTTTTGCCTACACCTGGTTCACCAATCAACACAGGATTGTTTTTTTTCCTTCTGCTCAAAATTTGAGCCACTCTTTCTATTTCTTTATCACGACCAATGACTGGATCTAATTTATCTTCCAAAGCTAATTTGGTAAGATCTCTACCAAAATTATCCAATACCGGTGTCTTAGACTTTTCACTTACCTTTGGTACAGGTGGAGTAGTCCTTGTTGATTTGGATTCATCCTGTTGGAATGTCAGCTGATTTATTTCATCTTTAACAACATCATAAGTGATATTGAATTGCATTAATATTTGAGTTGCAATATTATCTTCATTGCGTAATAATGAAAGAAGAATGTGTTCAGTTCCTATAACAGTTGATTTATATATTTTAGCTTCGATTTGCGAAATTTTTAATACATTCTCTGCCTGTTTTGTAAGCGGAATATTCCCAATGGTTAATGTCCCTCCTGTAGTTCGAACAGCATCTTCAATTGATTTTTTTAAGTTTGTAAGGACAACACCTAAATTTTTCAATACCTGAACTGCTAATCCATTCCCTTCACGAATTAGGCCTAAAAGTAAATGTTCTGTTCCAATATACTCATGTCCTAATCGAATTGCTTCTTCCCGACTATACCTAATTACTTCTTGAACTCTTTCAGAAAAATTTCCGTCCATATTTTCTCTTATTTTTTATTAATTAGATTAAAATAACAATACAAAGTTACAAAGTTTTTGCCTGATTTAATAGTTTTTAATTTTCACAATAAATTTTTTCAGGTCAAAGGAATTTTTGACATAATTAATGTACTATAAAATTTCGGTTGACTTTTTTGACTAAATAATATAATTGCACAATAAATTTATTTTTCTTAATTTTACAATAGCTATCAATATTTTTAGGGGATTTCTTCTAATACGCTTACTGTTTATGTAATTGTTCTTTCCTTTTTGGATATTGTTTAATTGATTTTTTTTAGGTTTAAAAAACATAAGGGATAACTAAATAACTAATTACAAACAAAACAAAAGGTGCTGAAATGAAACTAAGCAAACTTACCTATATGCTACTTATTATTGGTTTACTAACATTCTTCTCTTCGAATTTATTTTCTCAAGAACGCTCTGATATTTCAATACCAACGACAAATTCGCCAACTTCTGAGACCAAAGAAGAAATGAAGATTGAAAAGTCGAGTAATAACATTTCACATCTAAGTAAACCCAATGAATATGGAAGCTTGCATGGTAATGCGATTTTAGGAAGTTTAGGTGATTCTTC
>JAFGPR010000245.1 GCA_016936095.1 Ignavibacteriales bacterium
CTTAATGATATTGGGCTTACTGATGACCTTTATATAAAAATGAATGCAAGAGGCAAAGCTCTTACTGATTTTGAAAATTTCAAAGCACGTTTTGAGAAACATATAAAGGAAAATGAATTTGAGAAAGACCTTTCATTATCAGAAGCAAATAAAGAACAGTGGAAAGAGTTAACAGAAAAAACATTTTCTCACAGAATTGATACTGTTTGGACTGATTTGTTATGGAAACACAGGGGAGACGACAATTTAGTCGATAATGAATTTGTGAAATTTATTGCAGGGATTGCGATAAATTCCTATGCTGAAAATCAAGAAATATTCAAAAGCAAAGATGAAGATAAATTAACACGAAAGATTCTTGAAGAAAAGAAAGAAAAAAACATTACAGATGAAGCTGTAAAAAGAGAACGGATTGAACGTAGAATCACTTTACTTTTTAACAATCCAAATGAAATTACTCCTGAAGATTTCCCTTCAAAAAAATCCTTTGAATATTTGAAAAATTGTTTTGATTTATATTCTCATAAAGAGTTAAAATATGATGAACTAAAACCTGAAGAATTAAAATTGTGGGATTTCCTTGAAATAAAAAAGGTTAAAATAAACAGTGAACAAGAACTTGACAATAATTTATTCCTTGATTTGGTAAAAGATGCAAAAACTGAGTATAAGCAAAGAGTTTTGTTTTATGCACAGACGCAATTTTTATTAAAAGCAGAAATATTCAATTCTAAATGCTTTACTGAATGGATGCGAGTAGTTAGAAATATTGTACATAATGCTACAATTGATAGTGCTGGTGCATACATCGGTGCAATTAGTTTAATAAATGAATTATCATCTGGTTGTCCTGATATTTACAATTTTTTAAATAAGAATTCAATTAATTCAGGCTTTGCTTCAAATCAAGTGAGCGAAGAAATTTTAAAATCATCAATTATTACAACCGATGAAAAAAATAAGGAAGTTGTATTTTTAACAGAAGATACAAATTTCTTTAAAGGTCGGATTTTGTTTGGTTTATATTGCATAGGCATTGAAAACAGCAACGATAGTTTTAATTATGATTTATGCAACTCACTTTACAAAGTGGTTTGCGAACATCTTAACTCAAATGATATTTCAAATAAGTTTAGAAGTGCATTACTGACTGTTCGCAATAATGATTTTTATAATTATTGGGGAACATGGAGTTATGGAACAGACTCTCATAAAAGATGTTTTATTGAAAATATTGCAGATTTAAAAGGCAATTTTACAACTGGTTTTTATAAAGATTATTTAAAAGACTTATTGTTAAAACTTTTTGAGAAATCATTGGATGAGATTATTTCTGAATATTCTTGTCCGCAGGATATGCCAAATTGGAAATGTGAAATTATTAAACAACCACAATTGCTTGACAAGTATTGCCAATCACATTATTTTGGTATCTCCAATGATAATAAAAGTTGTTTTTTGTATTACAATAAAAAACGACCGAGTAGCAGAAATGAATGTAAAAAAATAGAGTAGAACAAAACTACGACATATCTTGTCGTAGTTTAACCATATCTTTGTATCAAAAGATTGAGATATGGAAAAAAACATTAAACTAAAAGTCTTGGACAGTATCGGAAAAATATACGAGGAATCGAAAGAATGCAAACTCCAAGAGTCTTTTTTTTCAAAAATGGATAATGAACTTTCATTTCTATCTGAATATTTCAGAACAACAAAAAGCCAATCATTTTTCATCTCACTTGTATTTGCATTAAACTACAAAGGAGATACGGTTGATTTAAATGACCTGATTGAATATTTCGATTGTAATCCAATGAAGATTCTGGAATATAGCGATGATTTTAATTTTTTACATTCATCAGGAATTTTTGGCAAACAAAAATCAAGGCACAGAATGAAACTGGCAGGTGCAAATGACCAGTTTACGATAAATGAAAAAATATCAGAGGCAATATTGCAAAATGAACCAATGCCAGAAATTCATGAGGACAAGATTACTGATATTTTTGAATTGCTTGAAAAGCTACATAATATCGGTGAACAGCGAGATGATAATGAAATTTCAACTCGGGAACTATTTGAGCAAGCGAGAGAATTAATTTCAGTTAATTTGCATTTCCCTTTAATTAATAAAATTGACCTTTTAAAACTCAGCATTGAAGATGCTTATTTGTATCTCTATTTAATATGGAAAACTATTTCGGGTAGTGAATCTACTGATATTGGAAGGGCTTTAGAAGGTATTTTTGACAATGCTACAAAACGGGTGAATTATATGCAGAAATTTCTTTCTGGAGAAAATATACTCATTAAAAGTAACTTAATCGAAATTATTGAAGCACGTTTTTTCAATGACACAGAAATGAAATTGACGGATTGCTCCGATAATCTTTTAAAAGAGTGTGGCATAAATCTTTTCATGAATAAAAAGAAAAAGGAAAATGTTATATCGCCGAATGATATTCCTTTCAGGGAATTGATTTTCAGTAAATCAGAAATGGAACAGCTATTCTTTTTAAAAGATTTATTGAATGATTTGAAATTCAAAGAAACACAAAAACGATTATCCGATAAAAATTTACCAAAAGGAGTTACTGCACTATTACATGGAGCACCAGGTACAGGTAAAACAGAAATTGTCAAGCAAATTGCCAAAGAAACTGGCAGAGAATTGATAAAGGTTGAAATAAGTCAGTCAAAATCAATGTGGTTTGGTGAGAGTGAAAAAATCATAAAACGGATTTTTACAGATTATAAGTCATTTGCCAAGGAATGTGACCGAACACCGATATTACTTTTCAATGAAGCAGATGCAATCATTTCTAAAAGACGAGAAGTTGGCAATTCAAGTGTTGCTCAAACTGAAAATGCAATACAAAACATTATTTTAGAAGAATTAGAGAATTTTGAGGGTATTTTAATTGCAACTACTAACCTTGCAAACAATCTTGATACAGCATTTGAGAGAAGGTTTTTGTTTAAAATCCAGTTCCAAAAACCTGAGATTTCAATAAGAGCAAGAATTTGGAAATCTAAATTGCCATTTTTAGCATTACAAGACTGTAATTTATTAGCTGAAAAGTTTGACTTTTCTGGTGGTCAGATAGATAATGTCCTTCGTAAAAATGAAATACATGAAATAATTCATGGTGAGAAAGTTACTTTGACAAAATTAATTGCATTTTGCTCAGAAGAAACTTTAGTAAGTAATCGAGTAAAAATTGGTTTCAGTAAATCGTAGCAATTATGTCAAAAAGAGAATCAATAGCAAGATATAATCTGGTAATAAAAAAGCTAAGAAAGCATCCTGCAAGTTTCGCCGAAATATCAGACTATTTGTCTTTAGAATCAGAATTGCAGGAATATAACTTTAATGTTTCAAAGCGGACGTTTCAAAGAGACTTAGAAGATATTCGTTCATTGTACAATATTGATATTCAGTTTGATTTTTCGAGAAAGGTATATTTTCTTGACTTAGATGAGCAACCTGATGTTAATGAGCGGATTTTAGAAGCATTTGATACTTTTAATGCGTTGAACTTGTCTGATAGATTATCAAATAATATTCATTTTGAAAAAAGAAGACCTCAAGGAACTGAAAATTTATACGGTTTGCTTCATGCAATTAAGAATCATTTACAAATTAAATTTACCTATCAAAAATTCTGGGAGGATGAATTGACTAAAAGAAATGTAGAACCTTATGCTTTGAAAGAATTTAGAAACCGTTGGTATGTTTTAGCAAATGATTTGAAAGATAATCAAGTGAAAAGTTTTGCACTTGACAGATTGACTGATTTAGATATAACAAAAAGGAAATTCCAGTTTCCAATTGATTTTAATATTAACGACCATTATAAATATTGCTTTGGAATAATCAGCCCAAACGGTCATAAACCACAGGAAGTGATATTGTCTTTCGACCCTTTTCAGGGTAAATACATCAAATCACTACCACTGCATGAATCACAGCAGATTCTGATTGATAATGAAGATGAATTGAGGGTTAAATTGACATTGTTTGTAACTCATGACTTTTTTATGGAATTACTTTCGTATGGTGAAAACTTGAAAGTAATTGAACCTGAAAGCCTGATAAAAGACATTAAAAATTCATTGCAGGAAACTTTAAAACAATACTAAATGATGGTGATTGAAGAAATAGTTGAAAAGTTGAAAATTGCATTAAATATTGAGGATTTTAACACCAACAAATTTGAAAACCTATTGGAATCTTTGACAGAACAGGAAAACGTAAAGTTAAAAATACTGGATTTTGAATATTATAATGAAGAAGGATTGGAACACGCAAAGAATGAAAAGATTGAAGGAGTAAAATCTCAGAATTTTGAGTGGGCTGCATCATGGAGAGACAAGGAAAAGAAAATTTTGAAATATATTGAGTTGCGAGAAGAATTTGAAATTAAAAAATCGGAATTTCATTTTGAGGAAGGTTTTTTACTTTATTTTTACCTTGGAACAGAAAAAAATGACAAACAGATTAAAGAGATAATAAAAGAAAAGTTAAAAAAATAGCCAACGCTTCACAGCCACACACATTGCCAAGTCGCTCATAAAAGCCAACCACACGACCAAAACTTGTCAAAGAGTGTGTCTGTCCGAACGCACAAGGTACTGCAAAATTGATAGCTAATAGATTGATGATGAATAAAGGCCAGTTGGTAACATCGTGTATAGTGCATTTGGCGGATAGTGCTAATTTCAAGGGTGTTACATCTAATAAACAGTGTAGCGGTTTGACAGGTTCGTGCTTCGAATCGCCAAACGACACCATACACGTAACCGTTA
>JAFGPR010000246.1 GCA_016936095.1 Ignavibacteriales bacterium
AGGATACATACAGAGGTAGTACTAATGATCCATTGTCTCTCAATCTTTATACTTATTGTTCAAATAATCCAATTATGTATTTTGACCCAACAGGACATAATAAAGAAAGTTTAATGGATCGGTTCATTAATTGGTTAACTGGCAATGGTGATGATAAAGAAAATGTAGAAGGACAGAGAAAAAATATCGGTGGCAAATTGGGTGATGGAGCTACAGATGAGGAAATGGCTCGTTGGGACTCAGTTATTCAAAACGCTGATGAAAAACCAAACTTAGATAAAGCATATGCAAAAGCTGTAACTAAAAATACCGAACAAAAGCGTAATGAATTGGTGCAGTTAGGTAAAGAAGGAGCTTCAATTGCTGTAGGTTTTACTCCTGCTGATATTGCTAAAGATGCTGCGGACTTCAAAGCTGGAAAAGATACTTTTACAGGCGAACCAATGAATAGATGGGCATTGGCTGCGATGATATTACTACCACAAGCAGGAGACCAAGCTGTAAGACAATTCGCAAAAAATGGAACTAATGCAATTGAAGAGTCCGTAGAAACAGGAATTAAGAAAGAAGTAAAGGCTCCCACGCCACGAAAGCCTAAAAAGGGTGTAATTAGAATAGTGGAAAATGAAGATGGAACCTTAATTTATACAAAGAAAACTAAAACAGGAAGAGAAGTTGATGTGACATATAAGAATGAATATCCAGATTTTGCACCATATAAGTATAAAGGAACTGATGGTAAAGCTGAGGTACCAATAAAATATACTGGAGATAGAAAGAAGGATTTTGACGCTGCAAATAAAGCAGCTGGTTTTGATAATACGCCAGCTGGTTACACTTGGCACCATGTAGAAGATGCTGAAACTATGATATTGGTGGAATCAGATGTCCATGAAGCATTTACACATACAGGTGGTTTCTCAATCGACAAATTCTTAAGAAAATTAGGATTAAGGTAGTATTTTGATTCAGCTGTAGCATATTGCTATAGCTGAATCTAATTCTTAAAGAAAGGATAAAAGAAAATGAATATTAAAGATGCACATGATTTTTTAGATATAAAGGAACTAGAGGCATTTGAAAAAAGAATTAATATTCAGTTGCCAAGTGAATATAGAGAATTTATTCTTAAGCACAATGGTGGAAAGCCAGTATCTAATTCATTTAACTTCATAGATTTCGATGGAAAGGAAAGCAATTCTTTAGTACACTATTTTTTTTCAATACATAATGAAAAGAGTTTTGATAATTTGGAACTAACCTATGAATACTACATAAACGAAGATAGGATTCCAAGTTATATGTTACCAATAGCTAGTGATCCATTTGGAAATTACATTTGTATTTCTACAAAAGAAGAAAACTATGGTAAGATATATTTTTGCGACCATGAAATGGATACGAATGACAATTTGTGCTTTATCTCAAATAGCTTCAATGAGTTTTTAAATATGTTAAAATAGAAAAGGAGGAATACAATTGTTAATATTAGAAAATAGTCAGGCAAAAATATCTATGAAGGAAATTGAGGAGTTTGAAAAAATAGTAGGTCAAAAACTTCCAGATGATTATACAGCCTTTTTATTAGAAAATAATGGAGGAAAACCAACTCCAAGAAGGTACAAAACTAAAGATAATAAAATCGAATCTTCAATTATGTTATTTTTGCCTCTTGCCGATATTGAGTCGTCAAATCTTATGAAAAATTATATAATTTTTAACAAAGGCAATTTAATACCTAAAAATCTGTTACCAATAGGAGAAACTCCACGAAAATATCAAATTTGTATTTCTCTTTCTGGAAAAGATATTGGGGCAGTTTATCATTGGTTTTTTGAAGATGAAGAAGATACTATGCCTTCATATGATAATATGTACTTAATAGCCAATAGTTTTAGTGAATTTATTAATACTTTGTTCACTCCTCAAAGCTAATCTAATGAAAAGATTATTATTTTTAGTTGCAGGAATTAAAGCGTTTTTGATTTGTAATCACAACCAAGCCAGGAACAATCCCGGCTTTCCTTTTACGCAAAATTACAGTTATGAATAATAGCATAATAAATGTCACACAGTCATCATCTTGAAACTAAAAAGAAAATTCACTAAAATGAACAATAAAAGGAAATTTCCCATGTCTGAAAACATAACAATTTTCTCGTTTTTCGTGGCAAACAGCCATAATTATTATACCGTCAAAAAAGCTGTCCAGATTATTGAAACAGCTGAAAATGACAATGTAAGAGAAGTTCCAGAATACCAATACATCAGGGATTTCCTAGTTGAAAGCATGGTAAAAGAAATCAAATTCAAAGATGAAGAACTAACAAGAATCGAGGTAGAAATTAAGCTCATAGTTGATAAAATGGGCTATAAACTCCACACAATGACTGGAATTGACCTTGTCACAGCTGCCAAATTAATCGGTGAAATCGGAGACATAGAACGATTCCCAACCCCTGCAAAGCTCGCAAAATACGCAGGAGTAGCACCAATTACATACAGTTCCGGTCAAAAGGATAAACAACTAAAAGCCACATATAAAACCGCAAAACCTGTTTACAGCCTTGTATCAAGCCTTTTAACAAACTTCCAGAAGGCACTGCATTTATAGCAGTACCTTACTGGAACTGTTGGAACTTTTGACATACTCCTGATAGTGTTAGAAACTGCAAAAAA
>JAFGPR010000247.1 GCA_016936095.1 Ignavibacteriales bacterium
CGACTCACCTAAATCAGAAATGTTAGTAACTGAACGGTAATAAAGATCACCTCCGAATGATACTGAGAAGCGATTATCAATTACATATCCATATTCAAGGTTCCACATAATACCTGATTTCAAATTAAAGGGAATGTAATACCCAATAGTGAAAGTAGCTCTATTTTTTTGAGCAAATAATGATATTGAAACAAAAAGCAAAAGAAATAAAAACTTTTTCATTGTTAACCCCTATATGATAATAATATTTTTTTTACTCTCAAAATATAATAAAATGGTATTACTAATTTTTATTTTTTTTAGAAAGTATTTTGTCGTTCTGAGAAATCTTTGAAAATCCCCTTCGTACCATATTGAGTGAAATGAAACATCTTATTTTTTTTTTGATTAACTAAGATAATTCTCACAACAAGGTGGGACAATTATGACAAATACTTAGTTTTTCAAACGTTCCAATGAAATATATATTACCGAATTAATATTATCTTTTATAAATTTGATATTAGATATATAAAAAATAATTTTTTTTAACTTTTTTAGGGGAAAATATGAAAAATTTATTTTATTTATTGATATTTATTTTTTCAATAAATGTATTTTCACAAGATAGTCTGAAGTTGACAAAGATCAGCTCAATTAACAAAATTTCAGAATTTGATATCAAAATAACCGATAATGCTTTTTGCGAATACCCTGATATATGTCAGGATGAGGCAAATAATTTTTGGATTACGTATACTGAACTGACTAAAGAAGGTGAAGTAATTATTTTAGTTCAACTTAAAGACACATCAATAATTCGTACTTATCAGATTAGTAAATCATGCGGATTTGAGTTCCGACCTCGATTATATTGCGACAAAGGCAATAAGATATGGATTGTATGGGCGGCTAAAAGAAATAATAATTGGGATATATATTCGAGGTATCTGTCCAATGGGAAATTATCTGCAGAATTCAGAATTACTCAAAATACATCTGTTGATATTAATCCTGTAATTACTGGTGATGGAAATGAAAATATTTTTATTGCTTGGGAAACCAATAGAAGTGGGAATTTTGATATTTACTTTACCAAAATTTCTGATGATAAAATTTATGATGAATTTGCCATAACAACTTCTGATGACATGGAACTAAGACCATCAATAATTTGTAATGAATCTGAAATATATGTTTCTTGGGATAAACAACATCTTTCTTCTTATCAAATTATGTTGAGAATCTTTAATGGAAATATTTGGGAAAGCGAGAAATATATCTCATCAGATATTGGTTTTAATATGTCATCTTCCTTAGCATTGAACAATAAAAACGAATTGTATATATCTTATCATTCAAATTTGCAACCTGATAAGCATATTGGTCTGACACCTTGGGTTTATCTTGTAAAGTATGCTGATGAAGATATTGTCGAAAATCACGTCTTAGCAGAATCGGGGGATTGGATTAAAAACGGAGAAGAACAAGGTTTTGAATTTCCGACTATACTTTTTGATAGCGACAATATTTTATGGTTATTTGGCAGACCATCACAGGGATTTTATGCCCAACTTTTTTCAGACAATAAAAAAAGTGAAATTTTTAAATTTGATGTTCCTGGTTGGGGAGGAAGAGGTTTGTATGTCTGTCCTTTACTTGGGAATGATGGGATTATTTATGCTGTTAGGAGAGACATAAATAGAATTTATTTGTCAAAATTAGATATTAAAAATTACCATTTAGATTGGAAGCAAACTGAACGGTTAGTATTTGATAAAGATATATATGAAGAGTTTACCTATGATAGGCCAATCATTGATAGTCCAACTTATAAAATGAAAGAGGACTATAAAGTTTTCTTTGGTGATATACATCAGCATTCAGCCATATCAGATGGAATGGGGACTATAGATCAATGTTACACACGCTCTAAATATGTATTTGGTTACGATTTTGCTTCTTTGACTGATCACGAATGGTTTGTAGGAAATCTAATTATACCATCAGAATGGGAATGGATTAAGATTATCGGACAAGAATTTAATCAAGATGGTGAATTTGTTGTTATACCTGCATTTGAATGGACCACTGGGAGATTGCCTAAGGGTTTCGGTCACAAAAATGTTTATTTTGATAATTGGAATATGCCAATTTTTAGTATGAAAATAGATGCAAAGAACACAAAGATTTTATTTGATAGTTTGAGACAATATGATGGAATTGCAATACCTCATCATATTGGTTGGACTGGAACTGATTGGGAAAACCATGATTCTCGAATACAACCGATAATAGAAATTGTTTCGGCTCACGGTGCTTTTGAATATTTGGGCAACGAGCCGATAACACATAGAGGAGGAATATTAGGTAATTTTATACAAGATGGTTTAACTAAAGGATTACATTTTGGTTTTACTGGTTCATCTGATGGTCATGGTTTAAGATGGCATCATGGAATATGTCGAAAAGAAAATGAGTGGACAACCGGGTTAACAGGTTTAATATCTGACGAACTATCTTTATCAAAAATATACGAAGCTTTGAAGAATAGACAAGTGTATGCGACTTCAGGTACTCCAATTATTATCAAATTTTCTATTAACAATTATCAAATGGGAGAGGAAATAAGCACTAACGATAAACCGGAAATAAGAATTGATGTAATTGGGACTAATAGAATTAAATATGTAACGTTAATAAGAGATAATGAAGAAATCTTATTCCTTGGGAAAGATAGGTTAGAAGGATATCAAGTTACTGCAACATTTATCGATGAATTAATTAAACCTGGTACTCATTATTATTATTGCCGAGTAATCCAGGAAGATGGTGAAATGGCTTGGAGTAGTCCAATTTGGATAGATTATAGAAAATAGAATCTAATAATAAGATTATGTTTTTATTTCCTTAAATATTTTCCCATTAACTGGGATTCGGCTAAAATATGTCCCTCAATAGCTTCTAATAAATTTTCTTTAGTGGCCTCGGAATTCAAATTCAATTTTATATCAAGTGCATATAGTTTAAAATAATATCTGTGCGTACCGCTTGGTGGGCAGGGACCGCCATACCCATTTTTTGGCCAACTATTTAATCCTTGAATTGAACCGTCTTCAAGTGTTTTATTTATTTGAATATTTTCTCTTAATCCATTTACTTTTGGTGGA
>JAFGPR010000248.1 GCA_016936095.1 Ignavibacteriales bacterium
AAATATAAATAATTCATTTCCTGCAAAACCAAGTCTGACGCTAACTCCAATTATACAAAAAATTCCAAGCACTGCTCCGCCAATAATAGCGATAATTATTCTCTTTTTTTCCATACCTTATGTTAATAATTATAAATCAAATATCTAGTCACTTATCTTACAGCAGGTGTACTTATAAAAAATAATATTTCAACTAACGGTTTGCGGCTATATGAAGTTTTTGCGGAACGCAGTGGAGCAAAAAGTTGGGTGAAGCGAAGCTGAACCATATAGCCGCTGTTATAATCTGTACTGCGCCATCTTCGGCTTCCAGTTTTTTAAAATCCCCGTGCCCCACCGCCGAATCACAGGACGTGCGAAGACGGTTCTTTATTATTCCAATCATCTTAATTTGATTCCATATTCTTTAAAAATTCACACAACTTGTTTAACGATTCTATTATTTCTTGTTCATCCATATATTTTATATACGATTCATTTACAGCCGAAAACCCCTGATTTGTTATAAAAGAAACTAAATCAGTTTTGAAATTACCAATATCTCTGTAGAAAAAGCGAAGCTTAAATTTATTTTGTTTATAGGAGTATAAAATATCTATTGCATATTTATTGTTGCCAAATTGCCAATTATCAATATAAGCACAAGGGCGTTCTTCCCTGTCATCACCAGCGGCAAAATAGTAATTTGCTTTTGAAGCAAATGGAGCAAATTCTTTCCCTTCCAAATTATCGAGAAAAAATGAATACGAATACAATTCAGCATGTGCACCGCTCATACGTTCACCGCTAAATAAGACAAATCCATGTTCGGAATTTTGTCTTACATATCGTTTCCCTCCTAAATAATTAAACAACCTTGGAGTTTGGATAAACCTGTTTCGCCAGTCTGTGTCCGAATAACTATCTTTAATCAATTCAAGCGATGTATTTAGATTATTGGCATCCAGCTCGTTAAATATCTGCTTAATGATGTCGCTATGTAATACGTGGTTTTTGTCTCTTTTCAAAAATCGCTTCCAGCTAATATCACGGTCGAAATTAATTAGGAAACTTTGGTTACTGCCTTCTGTAATCAAGTAATCGCCTTTTGCTAACAAGGCTCTTTCCCAAACAAAATCAGGGAAAAGATTTATACCTTTATCACTGAATATCTTTATTGCTATATCTCTGTATTTTATAAACTGTGCTTTAAAGTCATTATCTTCCTGTTTGCTCCAATTACAATGATTATTTGTGTTAAAATATTCTTCTATGCCACTTAAAAACAGGATAAACCCGATTTGACCTCTAAAATATCCATGCTTTTCAACAGAATAAAGCAGTTCATCCCACTTGTTTAGTCTTAAGATTAAAAGGGCTTTTATTTTTTCTTCTTTGAATTGGATTTCATCGAAACCATTTATTTTATCAAGCGTTGAAATGTATTTTAAAATATCATTGCTTTGCGAAATAAGTTGATTTATGCCCTGAATGGAATTCGAATACTCTTTCTCATTGTTGTAAGGTGCAGTGTTCTCAGTTAAGTTATAAATAACCCGCATCCAGTTTTGCAAGCCTTCAATATCTTCAAAACCCTTTTCGGTTTTCCATTGAATTAAATATTGACAATAAGCATGAAACTTTATTCTTTCAACATATCCGGCTTGAACAAAAGAATTATTCACAACAATGTCAAATTGTTCCGCTTCATTGTAATGAAATGAATCAGACAAATATTTTTTTACCTTTTGGTTTCCGTTCTTTATTAAATCAAGAATGGTTATGAGGTCAATTACAGTCTTTTCGTTTAAACAAGCATTTTTTGAATACTGCTGAAACGAAATATCTTCATTACGCTTATCTATTAAATATTTGAGAAACTCGGAATTACCAGAACCTGTTGCATAATTATTTGCCACAACTGCCCTGATAAAATTCATTATCAGTTTGTCAAATTTCTTTTTGTCTGCCAGCGTATGGTTCCAAAACAAGTTTGCCCAATCCGTATCAATTTTATGGGAAAAATAAGTTTTAACATCAACCTGATTGGGTTTGCCGTCAAAGGTTAGTGTGTAAGTGTGTTTTGTATTAAAATCGGACTTCTTTAAGTGCTGTTCAAATTTTGCCTTAAAGTTTTCGTAAGGTGAAAGCGGGATGCCCCTTGCATTCATTTTTATGTACAAATCATCAGTAAGGTTAAATTCCTTCAAATCAAGAAACTGAAAGGTAATTACTGGATTGTCAAGACTTATCAACCTTTGAAAGTAACCGCTTGTATTGTTGAACTTGCAATGAATAGCATCGAGCATAATCAGCATTGACTGAATAGTGGGGTCGGTATCCCACGATAGAAAATACCAACTGCTGTCTTTGATGGTTTTTGATAAGCTGTTGTTTTTACCTTCATCGGGTTTTAAAAGCTTTTCCAAATTTACATTAGCTAAAAGCAACGAATCGCAAAATTCCCTTGAACTTGGGCGTGTTTCGTAAGTAAATTTCGATTTTTGGCTTTCTCCCTGCTTGCTAAACAACAAATGCTTTCTGAGTTCATCAATCTCACCGTCTTTTATGGCAAGATACCAATGCAATAAAAACAAAGTTGTTAAACGCTGCTGCCCGTCTAATGGGATAAATTTTGTTTCTTCGTCAATGGCTTCATTCGACTGGTTTCCATACACAAAATCTAAATCCCTGTGCTTTTTGTTTTCTTCAAGATATGCCAATAGTGCATCTAAAAACGAATCACGAATTTCGTAGGCTGTAATTCTGCCTTGGGCGTAATCTCTTTGGATTATTGGAATCTGGATATGGTATTCCTGTATTAACTGGAAAAAAGTTAATCGATTACCCGAAATATTTTCGTTACTATTCATTGTCATTGCTCACTTGCTTTTGGGGTAAATAACCATTGAGTGTTTTCACTATATCTTTTAGATAAGAATCCGCATCGTATTTATTCCAGTACATTACTTCATCAAACTTTTTGCTGTAGGCTTTCATAAATACATTTTTTGTACAGATAGGAATAAACGTACCCCGCTTATCGTTCTGCAAAATAATCCCCCGTTTAATGGGGAAAAATGCGTTTTTATAACTTCTATTGGTGGCTGAATCCAATAAAGCTAAGTTTGATATGGCACATTTGCTCGGTTCGTTATCTTCTTTAAATTCCTTTCTTATTTGATTGTAAACCGAACTAAACCGGGCATCATCAATTTTATCGGCATAGGCAATGTGATATAAGTCTGACAATGTGTTTTTGCTTTGCTTTTTTTCTGATATGGTTCTGAAAACTACCACATCGGTATTATCACTTTTTTCGATATATTGTTTTTGTTCTGTTTCGCCAGCAAAACCTGTAAAATATTCGAGCATATCTTTTGCCCATTCTTTACGGTCGGTGCCTGTAATGCTTTTATCGGTTTGCGAACGGACATGCTCTATATCCCAATCCTCATTCTTGTATAGATTGAAAGGGAAACGCATATTCGATTTTTCGTTGGAAAGTATGGTTTGTATGTTGAAAAGCAACAGAACTGTTTTAATTCTTTCATCGCCATAATTCAGGTTGCTGATGTCGAATTTCACCTTTTGACGGATTTCATCTTTCAAAAATGACTTGAAATCAGTTTTAGAGGTGATGCTGATTTTCTCATTGTTCTTTTTGGGTTCCAGAATGTCCTGTAATTTGTAGTTTATCGAAATTAAAAAGCCGATTAAATGATATAACTCCCTGTCTTTGTACCATTCTTCAAAGGTTAGGAAGTATTTTTTAACACTTAACCAAAGAGCATCGGTGTCGGGAATTTTATCTTTGTTCTTGTTTTTGCTTGTTTCAAAGTCTTCGTAAAACTTGTAAAAGGTGTATTTTTCATCTTCGCCATCGGGTTTGTTTTTCATCAGGTCGAAAATGTATTCTATGCGATTGGCGTATTTGGGATTTTTCGAATCGGGCTTGTTATAAATGAAATACCAAAACGAGTTATCTTGCAGGGTGTTTTCAATCCTGTCCCATTCAGTAGCTATTTGCAGTTGTTTTAACCTTAGTTTATCCACCGCTTCGGCATTATTCCATTTTTTAAGGAATAGGGCTTTTATCAGTTCTGCATTGGTTAATTGAATCTTGCCAATGTTTAAACGGGTAAAAATATCGTAGGAATCAGAGCCATCGTTTATTACATACCAGATTACTTTTGTATCGGTTAGGAAAGTTGGGGCAAACTTCGCTTCAGGCGTTACATACTCATTTACTTCATCTATTGCATTTGCCTTTTTATCAAACCAATTTTTAATGGCTTTATTTGCCTGTGCGATGTGGTAAAAGTCGATATTCTTTTCAGCATCATCTTCTTTAATTTCAGTTAAGAATTTCTCACTTTCTTCCCTTGTTTCATAAAAGACACGCTTAATATTCTTTTTTCTAATTTGCGATTCGAGGTTTTTCAATATCAAAAATATCGTTGTAAGGCGTTGCTGACCGTCTATTACTTCCCACTCATCAGCTATGCCGTTTTTTTGCTTTACCACAATGGGTTGCAGGCAATAAAAAGGACGCATTTTGCCTTCTTCCTGCTTTGGCGGATTGATGGCAAATGCCCAAATATCTTCCAATAGTTCTTCCACCTGTTTTTCAGTCCATCGGTAGCCACGCTGGTACGAGGGAATAAAAAAGCTGTATTCCATTAATTGGTTTATCGATTTTAAAACTAATTCGTTTTCGATCATTTATTCATCCTATCTCTAAGCCCGGCATGGCCGCCGGGCTTCTTAGGGTGCGGGGATTTTAAGATCTTCCGCTTTTTCATTCTATCATAACCACAATTGTCTTGGTATTGCCTATAGCTTGTTCTTTACGCGACAATTTTTATTTAACTATTGCGTTTATTCTTTTCTATACGCAACATCCATTTAATTACTGCGTATATCCTTTTATTTACAACATAAATTTACAAAAATATTTCAATTCAGAGAATTAATTTATTTCCTCAACTAAATATAATTAACCTTTCAAAATTCTGTTCTCTCATCCAATGAGGTTTTTTTTAAACGAAATGTAAGTCTTTGAAATGTAATTTAATGCCATCTACTGACTACTAATCGCCTGTTACTAACCACTCATTATCCATTAAAAATTAACCATTCTCTCATTCCTTTTCTCTCATCCTTCTCACCTCCCCCCAAAGCCTACCTTTTTACATCGTTTTTCTTACTTTTTACAACTTATTTCTTCCTCTCTCGCACTCTCTATTGAAATCAAATCTCCCCCCTTTATTTCATCAACTTCAATTCCCTTCTGTGTTCTCAAGTCCTCTATTTGTCTAAGTTGTCTTTCTAATTGATTTCTTCTTGTTGACATTAAATTATTATATTCAGTCTGTGCCTCTTCAATTTTTTTCCCCATCTTATCCATTGATTTTACAAATGCCTCCCATTGCTTATTGAACCCTCCGAGCAAAGATAACATCTGCGCAGCTGTTTTTTCTAAATTAAAATTATCAACCGCCTGCCTTATTACCGCAAGTATTGCATATAATGTTATTGGCGAACTTAAAATAACTTTACTTTTAAGTGCATCATCCAACACACTTCTATCGTTCTCGTTTATAAATGAATAAATTTGTTCGTTTGGTATAAATACAATAACATAATCAACCGTATTTTCTTCTGGGTTAATATAATCCCTGCTCGTAACTTCTTTAATCCTAGCCTTAACATCCTTTATAAATTTATTTTTATAATCCTCTCTTTGGCTATCTTCTTTTGCTTCAATGTAATTAACATAATTATCCAAAGGAAATTTAACATCCATATTTACCTTTAGCTTTTGCGGCAGGAGAAAAGTATAATCTGGTATTGTACTCCCAGTTTCCAACGATTTCTGTTTCAAATAATTCACTCCTTCAATAAAACCCGCCAACCTCAGCACGTCCTCTGCCATCCTTTCTCCCCACTGTCTTCTCGCTTTTGTACTTGCCAAAACATTATGTAATTTATTTGTAGTTTCCTGTAATTTATTTGTCTGCTCAACTGTATTTTTTAGTTGTTCTGTAATTTCTCCGAATTTATTCTCTCTATCTTTTTCAAACGCTCTTACCATATTCTCAACACTCTGCAAATTATTTTTCATCTCCTCAAGCCTTTGATCAATAAGTTGTTTTTTCCCTTCCAACTCCTTGCCTCCAAGCTCATTTTGTTTTTGAAGCACATCAAGCGACAAGGATCCAAAAGAATCTTTTATTTTACTTATAAGGATCTCTAAATCTTGTAGTTTCTGTACTTCTGTTTGATTAATCAATTCTTGTGCTAATTTTTTCGTATCTTTATTCCTAATTAAACTTATCACTAAAAAAACAACAGCACCAAAAACTGCTCCTACGGCGAAATATAATACACTTTCCATATTTTCTCCTTCCTATTTAATAAATTTAATTTATTCTTTTTCCATCCCCTGAATTTCTACCAATAATTTATACATAGCTTTATATTGCATATTAAATATAAAATCAAATCTATACCTATCTCTTACATTTTGCATCGTTTCAAACCATTCCTTAAATGTCTTTTCAGGCAATTCCGTTAACTCCACAGATTCATTCTTTTCAAAAGACCAAAGCGTACTTATGTATTTTCTCTTATTATAATCTCCAATTACAGAATATAAATATAACTCCTTATGCCCTTCATAATCTTTAATTACCAACTCCTCCGATGACTCCCAAGACTCCAGCACACTTCCCAAGCAGCATCCAAAAGCTGTAATTGGCATAGCTCCGCTTAAGAACATTGATGGTTCAATTAAAAAATACTCCGCTTTGTTTAATACCAATTCCTTGTGTTTGATGATTTTTTCAAAACTTTTTTTAATTGCCTTGTTTGCCTTTGCCTCTTTCTTTCTTATTAACTTATCAACATATTGTACATATAAATGTTTATTTAATATCATCTCATCGCTTTTTACCTCTATACCGTGCATTTCAATATCTCTTTTCGGTATTTTAACTATCATATTACTTGAAGTTAATAACTCATAATTTTTTAGCGTTTCATCAACAATTTTCGTTGAATAATTTTCCGGTTTTATCCATCTTTCTAAGTCAAACTCAAGTTCAATCCCTGTTTTAGTCTTGAATTTCATCATATACCTCCTTTTTTCTTAAAATAATAAGTTTAATTTTTTTTAACTCTAATTTACTCAATTCCTTCTATCAATTATTTGCTTTTTTATTTCAAATAATGAATCAAGTGAAGGTCCGTTTTTCTTAAGAGACAATACACCATGTCCCGGCTCTAATCTCAGTCCCTCTTTATTTTCTATAACTTCCCCTTTTATTGTCAGAGTAATTAAATCTTTTGCTCCAGCATCATAGTCATTTCTGTATACATAATAAATAATTTTACCAAAACCTCCTACCTCTCCCTCGCAAAACCTATAATGTTCAATAATATCAAATTTAACACTTACCAGTTGTTCTTTCAGTGGTCGTTTCTCAAAACCTTGATAATAATAAACATATCTTTTCAGGTTAAAAATACATCCAATAAATATCGGACTTGGTATAGTCCTTTCGTGCATTGAGTAAAAATGCGGCACAAATTTTTTCCTCTCTTCATTCCTTATCTTTTGTCTTTTCATTTCATTTTCTCTTTCATTTTCAATCATAGATTCGACCACCTCTTCCTCGCTTATCTGTAGCACTCTCGCAATATTCTTTATATCCTTAATATCTATTAAAGTGCCTTCTTTCATCTCAAGATATTTCCTCATACCTTTATTAATATTTTTATAACCCCACGCATTCATAACGAATTCGCTTCGCTTCATATTAAGTTCTTCTAACCTTTTTTCAATTAATTCATAAGTTGTCATATTTCCCCCTTTATGTATGTTCTGTCAAACATTGTGACGGTATTATTTTTTTTATTTTACTATTTTTATCTTCCACTATAATTTCAATTAACTATTTGTAACAAGGAAAATAACAAACATTCAAAAAAAAACACAAGCACCAACCAAACCTAATCCCTGTAGCTCATCACTCAAAACTTATCTATTTCCTGCTTACGTTTTACGTCTCCCGTCTCACCTCTTTCCTTTTTCCCCCATAATGTTCACCGAGCTTGTTTACACTGAGCGCAGCACTGAGCTTGTCGAAGTGTCGAAGTGTGGACACTGAGCTTCACATTGAGCGTAGCCGAAATGTAGCCGAAGTGTCAAACCACTGACTACTGACCTCTCCCCCCTTGCTTTAAGGGGGGACCAAGGGGGGTTCTACCACTGACCCCTGACCACTATCTACTAACTACTTAATACCCCCTCATAATTTTATCAACTCAACCAATTCATTCATATATATGTCAACAAGTCCTCTCGATTTCAAGTATTCTGGTGGATGAATTCTATAGCTCTGTCTGTCCGAAAATTTGAAACTTGCAAAATCTTTTATATCATAGCCCTCTACTTCCTCTAACTTTACTTCATCTCCTTCAAACGGTAATGCAAAATTTATATACTTATCATATTCCTGTCCAGTCATAAACACTATCACTTCTGGTTCAATTTCAAAGATCTCCATTGAAAGTAAACTTATCATAGGTCGAATAAATTTTTCAAATTTCCATTCATCTTCATTACCGTCTTTACCATTTAATTTTATAAGATTTGTATAAACAAACCCCAGGTGGCTATTCCCATTTATCTTACTATTTAGTTCATGGCAAAAGTTCCAGAAGGTCTTATCCTTTAATTTTTCACCATTCCTGAATTCCAGTGCCTCATTGCTCAAGTCGTCATAAAGCAATCTTTTCTCTGCTGCTTTCTTTAAGTTTACTCGCATTATATCATTCTGTCCAACTATCAGTATCTTCCTTTTGCTTGTTGTATATTCTTCAAAAACATTTAATATGTAAGAAATATACAATCCCTCTACATTATATTTTCTTCCGATTATATAATTATAAAATTTCATCAACATTAAATCACACCAATTACGCAAACCTCTATTAATTGTCTGATGTTTAATTCCCATTTTATTTCTCCTTTTTATTGTTCTTAAAAGAATTTTCTATGTAATCAATAATAATTTTTTTATTTTTGTTAAAGTGTATCTTTAAATGATATTTTTTTTATAAAATTATGTCAGATTTCCGAATAAAATTAAAACGCCAGATTGAGATATTAAACTTAGTACTGAACAGCAGCAAAAGATATCTCTATACCGATTTGGAAGATATTTTCGATTGTGAAAGAATAACAATTAAAAGAGACTTGCAAGAATTAAGAAAATTTGGCATCGGAATATATTTCAGCAAAAAGAAAGGCATTTTTATAGATAATAAAATTACTCCTCAATTGCTCTCTGACTTCATAAATCAATACATCAGTCTTTCAAGCATATACTCAGATTCTCAAAAAGCAACAAAATCACTTGTTCGGTCGCTTACTAATAAATCGCTTGATATTATTATTCAAATTCAAAAATGTATCAACGAAAAGAAAACGCTCCGTATAATTTACAGGAAATCTAAAACAGAAATAAAGGAAAGAACAGTCGAACCGGCAGTACTATTTGTTGGCGACAACGAATGGCGTCTGGTCGCAAGAGAAGATTTTCACCTTAAACAATTCTTTCTCTACAAAATCACTAAAATAGAGATACTGAACAAGCGTGCTAAACCAATAGATAAAAAAGAAATTGATAACATCTTAAACAGCTCATTATTCTCTTGGCTCGATACAAAGCATTATGAAGTCGTCTTGGAATTTTTACCCGATTATGGCTCAAGAGCATTACCATTCATTGTCGACGACCAGCAATTTATTGATAATTCAAAAAGCAGAATAGTAAAAATCAAAGTCAATTCACTCGAAGAAGCCGCACGTTATGTCCTTTCAAGATGTGGCGATGTTATCGTACACGAACCCCAAGAACTCAAAAACCTTATACTCGAATACAGCAAAATAATATTTAACTCCTATAATAAATAATCATAAATCAATTTCCCCCCTATTATACTCTCTTAAACCAACGACTATCACTGACTACTGACCACAAACCACCAATTCCTTTTATAAATGTCCACAGAAAATATATTCTTCCAAAATCCCTCCCCTTTTTATTTCATCAAATAAACTAATAATTTGTTTTATATTTGCATTGTTAAAATAATTAGGTTTGTAAAGCGATGAAAAAGTTAATAATAATTTTGGTTTTTATTTCTTCTGTTATTTATTCGCAAAAGATAGGTGATATAATAGAAGAAAAGCCACAGGTTATATTTCCTACAAATTCTTGGGGAATTGATATAATGATTGGCGAAGGAGGTTTTGGACTTGGTACATTTTTCAGAAAAGCTTTTACACAGAATTTCTATGGTTTTGTGGATTTTTCAATATCAGAATCTAAAGACGAGCGCGAAATACAATATTGGGACTATTGGGGGAACGTTTATACTTTCGGTAAGAAAAACCGTGTGTTTTTAATGCCCGTTAATTTTGGTATTCAATACAGATTGTTTTCGAATGATCTTACTGAAAGTTTAAGACCGTTTGTTTGTGTTGGTGCCGGTCCACATTTTATACTGACGACTCCATACGACAAAGAATTTTTCAATTCGTTCGGGTATGCTCAAATGAAATATGCAGTTGGCGGATACATCGGCTTTGGTGCAAATTTCGGATCGAGTACATCCACTTTAGTCGGATTAACTTTCAAATATTTCTATCTGCATGTTCTGGGAGATGGAGTTGAAAATCTTTATAATAAATTCAGGAAGAATATAAGCCATTTCTATCTTACGTTGAATTTAGGTTTAATGTATTGATTAAATAGGTTATCATTGTTATATTTGCACACAAAATTTATAATAAAAAGGAAAAATAATGGCTCATCACGCATCAGCAAAGAAGAGAATTAGACAGAGTGAAAAACGAAGAGAGCAAAACAAAGGTCAAGTTTCTAAATTAAGAACACTTACAAAAAAGCTTTTGGAGAAAAAAGAAGCAATTTCTAACAAGAAAGAAGTAGAATCTACTATTTCAGCAATTGATAAATCTGCAAACAAGAAACTTATTCATAAGAATAAAGCTTCTCGTCTTAAATCTCGTATTGCACGTCACGTTAATAAAGTAAATACTGCAAAATAATTTTCGACTTTAAGTTTACAAAGCAATGCAATTTTTAGCATTGCTTTTTTTTTATCTCGCAGTGCGTATTTGTATCTCATTATTATTAAATTACAATTAAGTTTTTTATTTATCAAGAAATAAATTTTATATGTCTAAAAGCAAAAAACATAAATCTGTTTGCATCATCACTCTTGGTTGTTCAAAAAATATTGTTGATTCAGAAAAATTGCTTAAGCAATTTGATAACAACAATGTTAAAATATTAAACGAGCCTCAGGGTGCAGATTATTTAATAATTAATACTTGTGGATTTATTGAGGATGCTAAACAGGAATCAATTGATACAATTTTCTCTGCGTTAGAAGAAAAGAACAAAGGAAATGTTGGAAAAGTTTTTGTTATTGGTTGCCTATCGAAAAGATACAAAAAAGAATTAAAGGAAGAGTTGCCACAGGTCGATGCATTCTTCGGAACGGAAGATTTTCAAAAAATTATAGAAAGCATAAATAATAAATTTGACAATAAATTACTAAACGATAGGATAATTACAACACCAAATCATTATGCCTATTTAAAAATATCGGAAGGTTGTAATCATAAATGTTCATTTTGTGCCATTCCTCTTATTAAGGGGAAATATGTGTCGAGAAGTATTACCGATTTATTAATGGAAACGAGGAATCTTGCGGAAAAAGGAGTGAAGGAATTAATTGTAATTGCTCAGGATACTACATACTATGGAACCGATTTAATAAAGAGGAAAAATATTTCTGATTTGTTAAATAAATTATCTAAAGTTGAGGGAATTGAATGGTTGAGACTTTTGTACACACATCCGAAAAATTTTCCCGATGATCTGATTGAACTAATTAAAAGCAATCCGAAAATCTGTAAATATATTGATATTCCAATTCAGCATGTTTCGGATAAAATTCTGGCAAGTATGAAGCGCGGTATTAACATTAAAAAAACGAAAGGTTTGTTGTTAAGAATAAGAGAAAAAATTCCTAATGTTGCTTTAAGAACAACTTTGATTGTAGGTTATCCGGGTGAAACTAAGAAGGAATTTAACGAGTTATGTGATTTTATTCAGGAAATTAGATTTAATAAGTTAGGTGTTTTTACATATTCACCTGAAGAAGGAACTGGAGCTTTTAAAATTAAAGATACAATTCCAAGGAGGATTAAAGAAGAGCGGAAAAAAATCGTTATGGAAATTCAGGAAAAAATTTCTTATAATATAAATAGTGATTTTTTAGGAAAAGTAATTAAAGTGCTAATTGACAGAAAAGAGGAAGATTATTTTGTCGGAAGAACAGAGTGGGATGCTCCTGAGGTTGATGGCGAAGTTTTAATTAAAAATAATAAATTAAAGATTGGCAATTTTTATGATGTGAGGATTACAGATTTTGATGCTTATGATTTAGAAGGTAAAATTTATAATAGAGGAGAATTAAAATGAAAAAAATAATTTTTATATCATTTTTAATTTTGGGAAATATTTTTTCGCAAGTCGAACAATCGCACGGTAAAATGCCCTACAGTTATTACCCGACATTCTATTTTGATGTGGCAACATACAAGATTGATAATTCGAATAAATCAAGAGTGGATGTTTTTGTTCAGGTTCCGTATTCAAGTGTACAGTTTGTAAAAACAGGCGATACATATTTAGCAAAATATAGCGTATCGGTTGGTTTTTCTCTTGATGATAATTTAGTTATAGAACGGGTCTGGAACGAAGAGGTTATATCAAATGATTTTCAAGAAACACTTTCCAAATTGAGCAATAATTATAGTTATCAGAATTTTGAGCTTATACCGGGTGATTATGAAATTCGTTGTGAAGTGAAAGACAGAGATTCAAAGAAAAATTATGTTTATGATGGCAAAGTGATAATCAACGATTTTGCAACTTTACCCAATCTCAGCAGTATTATTTTTATATCAAAAAGGATACAAGATAAATCAGAAGAAAGTATTATCCCAAATACTGCAAGGATCATTACCAATAAAGATTCTGTTATTTCTTTCTTTTACGACATAAATTCTGATTTTGCAAGGACACTTAAAATCGAATACAAAATAAAAGACAAAGAAGAAAAAAAGATTTTTCAAAAGGAAGTTGAATGTGATGTTAATGTTGGCGCAAATACTGTTTACGAAACAATACCTCAGATGAATTTATCCATTGGGGAGTATGAATTATTCGTAATCTTGAAAGATGAAAATGGTAACACAATCATTGAACGAAAGAAAAGTTTTTTATCGCAATATTTAGGAATTCCAACTTCAATCACAGATCTGGATAAGGCAATAGACCAGATGGTTTATATTGCCCTTGATGATGAGATTGATTATATCGCTGAAGGAAAAACTCGAGAGGAAAAACTCGAAAGATATTTAGATTATTGGAAAAGGAAGGACCCTTCACCCCAAACAGAAGAAAACGAGATGATGATTGAATATTACAGAAGGGTTGCGTATGCGAATGAAAAATTTGGGAAATATATTGATGGTTGGCGAAGTGATATGGGAATGATTTATATTTTGCTGGGTCCACCCGACAATGTTGAACGTCATCCTTTTGAAACAGATTCCAAACCTTATGAGATATGGGATTATTACGATATTAGACAGGAATTTGTTTTTGTTGACGATACGGGTTTTGGAGAGTATCGCTTACTGAATTGGAATTATGGTGATTGGTATAAATTTAGATATTAAAAATATTATTTATTTTCTTTCTATTAAATTTTGTGTTATTAAATAAAATTACAACAGGAAGGTTATTTTGATTTTATCTGTAACAATAAATCCTCTACTTGAACGAGTTTTTCTATACGATAAAATAAATCTTGGTCAAGTAAACCGCTGTGCCGAAGAACAATTTAGAGCAGGCGGGAAAGGAATAAATGTCTGCCGCCAGTTGAATTACTTACAGATGAAAAATATCGCACTTACTTTTGCAGGTGGCAATAATGGGAAGATTTTTAGAAGCATTCTAAAATCTGAGAATATTGATTTTGTTACTATCCCCACAAAAAGCGAAACAAGATCTGCTGCTTTGATTTTTGAGAGTGAAAATAACCGACTGACTTCCTACTTCGGTCCTAACATGGAAATCCTGCAGAGTGAAGTCAATGAGTTTAAAATCCAACTTGAAAAAATGATTAAGAATTGTTCAATTGTCGTTTTCAGTGGCAGTTCGCCGAACAAAGTAACTGACGAAATATTTTCTTATGGAATTGAGTTGGCAAATAATTATGATAAAATTTCTATCCTTGATACCTACGGAGATCAAGTAAAGGAATGTATCGAAAAACAACCAACGGTGCTTCATAATAACAAATTGGAATTAGAAAAATCTTTGGGTTTTAATCTTGCAAACGAGGAAGCAATTTGCGATTGTTTGAATTATCTGCATAAAAAGAATATTAAACTTGGTTTTATCACAGATGGAAAGAATCCGATTTATGCTTCCAAATTTGATTTTCATTATAAAATCGAAAATCCAATTGTAGATGAAATTGATTCAACAGGTAGCGGCGATGCATTTGTAGCAGGTTTAGTTTATGGTCTTGAAAAAGCGATGATCTTTGATGAATTCGTGAAAATTGCCGCTTCACTTGGAGTTGCGAACGCTACAAAATTTGATTTATGCAATTCTGACCGAAAGGAAATTGAAAATTATTTTGAAAAAATTCGTATTTTTCCAATAGGAAAAAAAATGAAAATAATTGATGACTCACCTAACTATTAAATTGATAAATATCTTAATATTTTTCTCTAATATTGTATCTGCACAAATCGTTCAAGATATTAGCATCGAAGGAAATGTAGATCTTTTCGAGCAGGATTATTTATCTTGGATTGAGGTAAAATCAGGAAAAGAATTACCAAATAATTACGAAAACATAATTTACGATAATTTAAATTTAGTGATGAATGAAAACGGTTATATTGATTTCACTATTGATTCAATATTAATTAGTTACCTGCCAGACACACAATATATTTCCCTTTCAATTTATGTAAGAGAAGGTAAGCAGACAATATTTAAAAACATTTTTGTTGAAAATAAGGATACAACAGATGAGATTATAGAAAAAAATATTAATGATTTGCATGAAAATCCATTTAGTACATTTAGATTACAAAGGGCTATTGCTTTTATTCTCGATAAATATGAGGAGCAAGGTTTTCCATTTACAGAAGTAAAAATCAAATCAATTTATTTTTACGAAGATTCTACCGGCAATAAAAATTTTGCAGATGTTTATCTTGTCATTAGCAAAGGAGAGAGTAGCATAATAAATAAAGTTGAAATTATTGGGAATGATAAGACAAAAGATTATGTGATACTTCGAAATGCAGGAATTCAAGTCGGTGACCTATACACTCCTGAACTTGTCGAGGATATTCCTGCTCGATTGAATCGATTGAAATTTTTTGAACCAGTAAAATCACCTTTAATTTATTTTAATTCAAAAAATGAATGTATATTGAAAATGGAAATTACCGAAAGACAAACAAATAGTTTTGATGGAATAATCGGTTACATCCCTGATACAAAAAACGAAACAGGTTATCTCACTGGTTATGTAAATGTGAATTTAAGGAATATCCTCGGAACAGAGAGAGGAGTTGGTTTCAGATGGCAGCAGGAAAATAAATATTCACAGGAATTGGAGATAAAATATCTTGAACCTTGGTTGATTGGTTATCCGGTTAATTTGAATCTTGGATTATTTCAGCGAAAACAGGACACAACTTACGTCCAGCGAAAATTAGATGTTGGTTTTGAATATATAGCAACGGAATATTTGACTGCTTCGCTTTTACTCGCAACTGGTTTGACTATTCCAACCGAACGTGGCGATTCAGTCTTCACAGTATATAAATCTTCATTAAGCACAATCGGTGCACAGTTAAAAATAGATACACGGGATAATTTATATATTCCGACAAAAGGAATTATTTTTGTAAACGCATATAAATATAGTTTTAAAAATATAAATGGTCCTGATTGGGCAATCAAACCAACTGGTAAAACAAAATTTAATTTGCAAAATATTGAAGTGGATTTCGGATTTTATTACCAATTATTTTTAGGAAATATTATTTTCCTTGGTTTGCACGGACGGGAGATCAAAGCACCATTTTTTGAGATTTCAGATTTGTATAAATTAGGTGGAGCAAATACATTGAGAGGATATCGTGAAAAACAATTTATGGGAAACAGAACTTTCTGGTCAAATTTAGAGTATAGATATTTACTAAGCGGAACGACTTTCGCATTCCTGTTTTTTGATACTGGGTACTACCTGTTGAACGAAGACAAAGAAAGAAATATTGAAAGGAAGTCGGAACTTAAAATCGGGTATGGTATTGGATTTAATTTGGATACTCCACTTGGAATATTAAATGTAAGTTATGCTATGGGACAGGGTGATTCTTTTAGCGAAGGAAAGATACATTTCGGAATTAACAATGAATTTTAAACCATTTCAATTTTCAAAAAATAAATATCGTGTCTTACTTGTAAGCACCCAGCGTGCTTTGATGGGATTTGATTTATATGCAAGAATACCGAATCTAGGTTTAAATTCTCTTGCAGCAAATATTGATAAAAATTTGTTTGATGTACGTGTTGTTGATCTTGTATGTGTAGGCAAAAAAGCTGTTGATTATCTAAAAAATATTGTAGATTATTATCAACCAGATGTAATCGGAATTAGTGCAATGTCGTTTCAATATGCGACTGCACTTGAACTAGCAAAGTTTATAAGATCTTACAACAGGGAGATAAAAATTCTGCTTGGTGGTTACCATGCTTCATTGACTTATGAAGAAATTTTAAATGGTGAGGGCAAAGAATATTTTGATATTTTGATGTGTGGCGAATCTGAATTTGCTTTTGCTGAATTACTTAAATATTTTGTAGCTCAGAATAAAATTGAGAACGTTCCCAATATTGCATATTGGAATGGTGAAAGAATTATAGTAAATGAAAGAGCAAAACTTCTTGATGTAAATAAAATTAATTTACCCGATAGGGCATCGAGAATAATAAAGAAAGGTTTTTATATTTTCGGATATCCTGCCGATGCAGTTGAAACTTCAAGAGGTTGTGTGTTCGATTGTAGTTTTTGTTGTATTACACAAATGTATGGAAAAAGTTTTCGCAAGTTTGAAGTTAGCAGAGTCATTGAAGATATTAAAAATGCTAAAAGCAATGGTGCAAAAGCAATTGTTTTTGTTGACGATAATATTACACTTGATGGAAAACGTTTCACCCAAATTTGTGATGAAATAATCAAGGAAAAACTGAACAACATAAAATATGCAGTTCAAGCAAGTATAAATGGTTTGAAAAACACTCCGCAATTAATTGAAAAAATGGCAGAATCAGGTGTTAAGTGGGTATTTCTTGGGATTGAAGCAACCTCAGACGAGGCATTGAATTTTCTTCACAAGGATAATCAATTTAAAAGTAATGAAATTTCAGGAGTGGTGAAAAAACTAAAGGATAATGGGATGGTTGTATTCGGTGGAATTATTATAGGAAATCCTAATGACAGCGAGAAATCTATTTGGACAACCTTTGAGTTTGTAAAGAAATTAAGATTGCACGTCGCCGGTTTTGTCTTGCTAACGCCATTTCCTAAAACTCGAGTTCGTGAAGAATTAATTGAGATGGGACTATTGACAAATTATTACGATTATTCAAAATATAATTTTTATCACGCTAATATTAAGACGAAATATTTATCTTCTGATGGGTTGTTTAATATCCGGAATAAATTAGATTCGAAATATTTATTATATTCAAATGCAATTTTTCGATTAATTAGCAAGCACCCATTGTTTTTCTTTAGGTTAATTACTCGGTTGCTTTTTACAAAACCGAAAAAGATATTAGGATATTTTAGCGGAAAATTTTAATGATGAATTATATCAAAGGAATATTTTTAATTTCAAGACCGATAAATTTTTTACTTACCTTCGCTGTAATTTTCATCGCTTGTTTAATTTGTGCAATAAATGGCTTAAATTATTTTACAGTTACATTAGCATCATTATCAGGTGCAATAATTGCTTCTGCTGGTAATATTATTAACGATTATTATGATTTCGAAATAGATAAAATTAATCGTCCGAAACGAGTGCTACCTCAAAAACTACTTAGTAAATCTTTCGCATTAATTTTATTCTTTGTTTTTTGCGCTATTTCTATTTTCATAACTGCATTGCTCAATTTATATGCAACTATTATTGCTGTCGTTACAATTTTATTACTCTTTCTTTATTCGCTTTATTTTAAACGAGTGATTTTAATAGGAAATATTATTGTCGCTTTATGCACAGGATTGGCTTTTATTTATGGTGGAGTAGTTGTTGATAATTGGACTTATGCATTAATT
>JAFGPR010000249.1 GCA_016936095.1 Ignavibacteriales bacterium
GAAAGAAGAAAAATTGATGAAGCAACTTTTACACACGCTGTTGAATTAGTGGAAAATTTTATTGATTTGGAAAAAGATGTTGCAATAGTTCTTCATAATGATAATTGGCATCCGGGAGTTATAGGAATTGTTGCATCACGACTTGTTGAAAAATATTACCGTCCAGCAATTATGCTTACTACAATTGATGGTATTGCAAGAGGTTCTGCAAGAAGCATAAATGGTTTTAATATTTATCAAGCTTTGGAAGAAACAAAAGATTTATTGCTTCAATTTGGAGGTCATCAAGCTGCGGCCGGTGTTGCACTTGAACTCAACAAAATAGATGAATTCCGTATCAAATTCAACGAAGTATTAAAAACTATTCTCCCTATTGAGGAAATATTACCTGAAATTATTATTGATTCAAAAATTAATTTTAATGATATAACACCAAAGTTTATTAAAATATTAGATCGTTTTGCACCTTTTGGACCAGGCAACTTGCGGCCAGTCTTTCTTGCTGAGAATGTGTCATTAAAACATCCACCTCGTGTTGTTGGGACAAATCATTTGATACTTACACTTTATCAACATACAAATATTAAAGTTTTCGATACAGTAGGTTTTAACCTTGGTCATTTTGCTGATCTAATCGATGAGGATCAACATAATATTGATATTGTATTTTCAATTGATAAAATGATGAAAGGGGATAAGGAGTTTCCACAGCTTAAAATTAAAGATATTAATATTAAAGATAAATGTTAAAATTTTTGAGGAGCATTCTATGTCTGGACATTCAAAATGGGCAACTATTAAAAGGAAAAAAGCCGCTACAGATGCTAAAAGAGGGAAATTATTTACTAAACTAATTAAAGAATTAACTGTCGCTGCAAGGCAGGGAGGTGGAGACATAAATAGTAATCCTCGATTACGACTTGCTTATGACAATGCACGCTCGGCAAATATGCCTATTGATAATATTGAACGAGCAATAAAGAAAGCAACAGGAGAATTAGAAGGAGCAAATTATTTAGAAATAACATACGAAGGTTATGGACCTGCTGGCGTTGCCATTCTTGTAGAAAGTGTTACTGATAATAAAAACCGTACAGTTGCAGAAGTAAGACATCTTTTCAGCAAACATGGTGGTAGTTTAGGCGAAACAGGCTCAGTTGCTTGGATGTTTAATCGAAGCGGAATTATTACTCTACCTAAGCAGAATAAAACAGAGGACGAATTAATGGAAATTATTATTGATGCAGGTGCAGATGATTTACAATCGGAAGAGGAGTTTTTTGAAATTACTACATCAGTCGAGAAATTTGAGCAGGTAAGAAGGACCCTAATTGATAATGGGAATAAGATTGATAGCGCACAATTAGAATGGGTAGCAAAAAACACAGTAGAGGTAAATGGAGAAAAAGCTGAAAAGTTGATGAAACTAATTGAAGATCTTGAAGATTTGGACGATGTGCAAAATGTATTTTCAAATGCTGATTTTATTGAGGTTTAAATATATAAATGAAAATCATTGGTATTGATCCAGGGACTAATTTTACAGGTTACGGAATTTTATCTTTTGAGAATAATGAATTTAAGTATACTAACTCGGGTGTGATTGCATTATCCAAGAATTTTAACATGCCCGAAAGATTAAAAATTATTTATAGTGAGTTAAATAATATAATCAAAACTCACAAACCTGATGTTGTAGTTATTGAGACGGCATTTTATGATAAGAATGTTCAGTCAACATTAAAGATTGGATATGCGAGAGGTGTTGCAATGTTAGTTTCAGCTAATAATAATATTTTAGCAGAAGAATATTCACCTCGTGAGATTAAAAAAGCGGTGGTTGGTAATGGTTCGGCTTCAAAGCAACAGGTTCAATATATGATAAAATCTACTTTAGGTTTAAAGAGGAAAATGAAATTTGACGAAAGTGATTCGCTTGCAGTTGCTATGTGTTATGCTTTACGAAACAAGACAAAAAAAAATAAAATAAAAAATTGGAAATCATTCGTTCAACAGAATCCTGATAGAATTGTAAAACAGTAAACCATATAATTATGATTGGATATTTAACAGGGATTATATTTTCAAAAAAACCAACAAAATTATTGTTAGATGTTAATGGTGTTGGGTATAATATCAACATTCCAATTAATACATTTGAAAAATTAGGAGATGTTGGTGAAAAGGTATCATTATTTATTCATCTTTATGTGAAAGAAGATGCCCTTGATATGTATGGGTTTTCCAACTTATCAGAAAAGGAAATGTTTGAATTATTAATTAGTGTTAGTGGAATTGGTCCCAAAATAGCATTAAGCATTTTATCTGGGATTCAAATTGATGATTTGAAAGAAGCATTACAGATTGGTGATATATCTAGAATTGTTGCTGTTCCAGGTATAGGTAGAAAAACAGCAGAAAGACTTTTAGTTGAGCTGAAGGATAAAGTTGAAAGAATTACTACGGAGTACGAACCTGTTAGCGATTCTAATTATAGGTTAAGAATTGATGCGGTAACAGCACTTGTAAATCTTGGATATAACCAAAAAGTTGCTGAGAAAGAAATTCGAAAAATACTTGAAATTTCTCCGAAACTTTCGATAGAAGAACTAATTAAAGAAGCATTGCAAATAATAAATAAATAAAAAGAAACACGGTGTTCCGTGTCTCTTTTAAAACTATTTCATCAAAATTATTTTTTTTGTATCTGTATAATTACCCGCTTTCATCTGTGCAAAATAAAGACCGCTAGGCAAGTTTTTTGCGTTAAATTCTATTGTGTAAACACCAGGTGATTTAGTATCGTTTAATAAGACTGTAACTTCTTTACCTAGTAAATTGAAAACTCTTATCTCTACTAAACTTTCTTTGGGAACAGAAAACAAAATATTTGTTGATGGATTGAATGGATTAGGATAATTCTGGAATAATTTATATTCATTTGCTTGAGTAGAAATCTCCCAAATGTTTGTTGATAAAGGTACAGCGTAAGCTAAATTTAATACGTTTATCGTACCTGTTGTAGGTTGCGTGGTATCAACAGTAACAACAGCCATATGATTAGTTTTTGTCAAAAAGAAATATGAAATAGTCCTAGAATATATTCCATCCCTCCAGGATGTTTCATCCTTCTTGATACGTAAAGCATCAACTGTAATTCCACCGGGCAAAGTCATCTGTCCATAAGCATCACAAACGCTTGTAAATGAATATGTTGTGTTCGAGGTGTCTAAACCAATGACTGAATTTTCAGTGATTGTCTGAGAGCTTCCACTATGCGACCAATTAGTATTATAAGTACAGGGAATAGGCATTGAATGATCTAACGGAGTGTAATGTGTTTTGGATTCTGAAAAAACACCCGGTCCAAAGTATGTATAAGATACCATTCCATGTAAATTTACCATGTTAGTTGTTAGGGATTGATAAGTCCAATTTTCGACAGAAAATGGATTACTTGTTGTTGAATATATGCAAACAGCAGAACCACTATAATCACTATAATATGGTGAAGTTGCACAGTCAATATTAGATTTGTCATAATGGAAGTCTTGAGTAAATGTACTAAAATTCCAAGATGTTGAACCAAGGTTACCAATATTAATACAATGAGTTGTTGTATCAACGTAGTAGTCTTGTTCGTTTCCAACAGTTGATTTTGCTAGGACATCAGAATAAGTAATTGTAATTTGTGCATGAATAAGAGAAGAGCTAACGAGGAAAAGAAATAGAAATTTGAATGCTTTCATTGCTATTTCCTCCGATTTATTTTACAAAAATAAATATTTACAATACAAATATTAAAAAATTAACCGATAAATGAAACTATTTATTTGTTTTTTTATTAATTGCAACTTTGTATAAGTCAATATATTTGTTTGCTGAATTTTCCCATGAAAAATCTCTTTTCATTCCATTCAGTTGTATTTTTTTCCAGTTGGTTTTGTTGTGATAATCACCGATTGCTCTATTAATCGTATGAAGCAATGCATCTGAATTATAGTCAACGAAGGAAAATCCATTTCCGACGTCTAATCCATTTTCATTATACTCATTCCAATCATAAACGGTATCTGCAAGTCCACCAGTTTTTCGAACAACTGGAACTGTTCCATACTTCAGGGAATAGATTTGATTTAATCCGCATGGTTCATATCTTGAGGGCATTAAAAAAATATCCGAACCTGCCTCAATTAAATGTGCAAGGTCGTTATTATAGCCTATATATAAACCAACTTTGTGTGGATGTGTCTTTGCGTAATAATTTAACATTTCCTCGTATTCATGTTCTCCGGCACCTAGGACAATAAGATTTATGTTTAAATTTAAAATGTCAGGCATAATCTGCTGTAGCAAGTCAAAACCCTTTTGGATTGCCAATCGAGAAATAATTCCAAGTAATGGGACATTTTTTTTCATCTTAATATTAAACATTTCAAGAAGGTTTTTTTTGTTTTTTTCTTTTCCACTTAAGCTATCAAGTGAGTAATTAAATGGAATCAACTTATCTGTTTTTGGATTCCAGATTTTATAATCCACTCCATTCAATATTCCGAATAAATCACTCTTACGATAATTTAAAACTGCTTCCATACCTTCCCCATATTCAGCAGTTAAAATCTCTTCTGCATAAGTTTCGCTAACGGTAGTGATAATATCAGCAAAAGAAATTCCCGCCTTCATGAAATTAAACATATTATTATGTTCAACTTTGGCAATAGGAAAATTTAGTCTTCCTAAAACTTCTGCTTTATTAATTGTATCAAGTGGAAATTTTCCTTGATATGCTACATTGTGAATTGTATAAATAGTAGCTGTCTTGTCAAACAATCTATCCCAGTTGTAATTGCTTTTAATCATCAGTGGTATTAATCCGGTCTGCCAATCATTACAATGAACAATATCAGGTGCCCAATACAATCGTTGTATTGTTTCAATTACAGCTTTTGAAAAAAGTATGAAGCGTTCATTTTCGTCAGGATCATTTGTATAAAATTTACTTCGATGAAAGAAAAAAGGGCAATCGAAAAAATATACCTCGATCTTGCTCTTTGGTAGAAAACCTTTAAATAAATGTACATCATAAGTTCTATTTAAAATGCGGATTTTTAACGGAGAAATATTATGAAGATATTCAAATTTATGGATAGAAGGATCAATTGAATAATATTTTGGAGTAAATATCTTTACATTTTGTTTTTTTTTAGAAAGTTCAAGAGGTAATGCTCCCGATACGTCAGCAAGTCCTCCTGTCTTTGAAAATGGAATTACTTCGCTAGTAATAAAAGCTATATTCATTTATGATGTGATTATATTAATTAAAAAGGATTTTAAATTATCTTACAAACTTCCACCAATAGTAATATTTACCTTCAAGTTCAGCTTCAGATGGCATTGGGAAAAATTTCATTTCATCACCGGCGCAGAACCAGAAGCCATGACGAATTAGCTTGTAAGAAATAAATCTCATCAGACTACCTAAGCTTACAGTTTTTGTAAATTTTTCAGGGTTGTCCCGCATATCTTTTATACAGTCAAAGAATCTGTAAGGATTAACAGCAGGTAGGTCAATAGTAAAAATTTCTTTGTTCTTGTTTATCTCAATGAAATTTTGGATATTAAAATCAATTTGAGTAAATAAAATTTTGGGTGCACCCTTCGAACGTGTCTGTGTTGTAATAAACTTACCAAAATCTCTTTGATCCTTTGTGGAAGCCACGAATGTTTCTAATGGGGTAATTTCCTGATATAAACGTATTAAACCTGGCTCGTTAATAGCCTTATATTCTGCTGGTTCCAGCGGGAGTACTTTTCCGTTGTGTGTACAAAGATAAAACTTCTGTATTGTTTGCAGATCAACATTTTCAAGAACCTTATAGGAACAAATAAATTTTGTCTTTTTTGGAGAACCGTCTGGATGTTCAATTGTTTGAGCTAAATAATTTTCAATATCAAAATATGGATTTCTGAAATTTATATCTAACTCGGCAAAAATAACTTTTCCAATAAAATGTTTTTCACTTGCTGTTGTGTAATAATCTCCAAATTCTTCCGGATTTAGTTGTGATGCTACTAATGCATTTATTGGGAAAACCAACATATATAAATGTTTTTCATAATTTGACATAATTATCCTAAATATTTTTATTTAACATACAAATATATTTATAAGTAATGTCTTGAGCAAGAATTGAATTACTTACGATTTCTACCCAAAATATTTTTGTGCTTTATTAATATTTTTTTTACGTTTAAATTTTATTACTTAAAATAATTTTTTAAAGGGATTACTATGAGAACCAAAATTTAACTACTTGTTCTTCTTTCTATTAAGGGTGGTTATCCAAAGAACGAAACTGATTATATGACTGGAATTTTGACAGATTCTTCTTATCCAACAAATTTCGGGACTTTAGGTAAATTCAGTAACATCCACCATAATTGTCATCCAGAGGAATTAGTCTAACATTTATTGTTGATTTGAATGCAATGGGAGATGCCTGTGCTATATGAATTGGGAAGAGCGGAATTGAAAGGAATGTTTATTTTGATAAGTTGTCATCGGTTTTAGATATTAAAGAAATACCAGAAATTCCATCAGAGGATGGTTTAAAACAAAATTATCCAAATCCATTTAATCCAAAAACAACTATTAATTATAACTTAAAAGTAAATTCCAAGGTCATATTGAAAATTTACGATCTCCTTGGTAGAGAAATTACAACACTCGTAGATGGGGAATTCTCAGCAGGTCGGCATACTGAAATTTTCAATGCAGTAAATCTTTCGACAGGAGTATATTTTTACAAGTTAGAAGCAGTAGGAATTGACGGAAGCAAATTTACCGATACAAAAAAATGATATTAGTGAAATAAAATTTCTAAAAATTATTTTTACGACTACGCAGTCATTCTAGACTGCGTTTATATTTATTTTTTAAGCAATATTAAATTATTCCTAAGTCATATTTTTAGTATTATTTTAGAATTAATAAATTTGTAAATTGCAAACAAAAAATGAGATTTTATGAAAACATTTATTTTAAGTGTATTTCTGTTATTTACTTTTTACGATAGTATAATAGCACAATCTAATTTGAAAGATGAAAAAATATTTGGAACAGAATATTTCCCATTGAACAAGAATTTACAATATAAATTTGAATCGAATTTTGGAAGTACAACAGGGAAATTCAAACAAAGTGGAAAACATTTTACAATTAACTACCTGACTGAAGATGGAACACTTAAATACACTTTCTTTAAAGACTCGACCGGAATATACTTAACAAAAACCGAGACTGATATTGATGTATTTTTAGGAATAGGGAGTTCATCTTCTATTACATACGATAGACCAGTATTAAGAATACCTTTCCCCCTGACAATCGGACAAACTTGGAAATGGGATGGTTACGAAATTGAAGATGATGATAGAAGGAAAATAAAAGTGGAGGGAAAAGTTTTAGGTGAAGAAACTGTAAATACTTCAGTGGGTAAATTTGACTGTCTAAAAATAAGAATAAAATTTACATCTGAAGAAGGAGCAAATAATACGATTACTGAATGGCTTGCTCCAAATATTGGAGCCGTGAAAATATTTGCAAAATTGGAAAGTACGGGTATAGCAGGTTTTTTTCAGGATTTACTTGGTTTGGATGAGGTATATTTTAATTTAACAGAAGTTAAGGGGAATTAATTTTCTGATAAAAAATATCATATTTCTGCAACCGATTTATGAACTTACAATCTTATAAAAAGTTAAACAAAAGTTTTGTTATATGAATAAAAAATTGATTAAAATAATTTTTAAAATTAGCATAATTTTATTAGGTGGATTAATTGGTTATGGATTTTATTATTTCATTGGTTGCAATACAGGTTCATGTCCAATAACAAGAAGTCCATATTTATCTATATTATTTGGTATTATTCTAGGAATTATATTTATATTTCCAACAAAAAAGGCTGAAAATGAGTAATTTTATTGTAACAAAAGACACAGAAATCGAAGATTTGGTTAGAGAATTGCCTGATTCTGTTGTTTATTTGATGGAAAAAGGGATAAGATGTCTTCGTTGCGGTGAGCCGATTTGGGGTTCGATTGAATCTGCTGCAAAAGAAAAAGGATTTAATTCTCAGGAAATTGAAACTTTTATAAAAGATTTGAATCAGATGCTTAAAAATTAAAAAAAATTTCATAAATTTACATTTGTAATAATTTTTATTTGGAACATTGATGACAAAGAATCAAAAAAATGAAAAAGAGCAAGAACAAAAGCAAAATCCTCTGAAGAACAAAAAAGTTCGAGGATATATTTATTTGGGTGGTTTTCTATTACTCGTATTAATCTTATTTTTAGTTAATAATGATATTTTTTCATCTAAATCTGATGATGAAGAAGGACCTTTACCACCTAACTATTATGTTAAGAAAACTGGTCTAGCAATCGCTCCTGATTTTTCTCTCAGCACTACTGATTCCAAAGAATTGAAACTGTCTGACTATAAGGGTAAAATTGTTATTTTGGACTTCTTTGCAACTTGGTGTCCACCTTGCCGTGTTGGAATTCCAGATCTTCTATCAATCAAAGAGGAATATAAGAATGATGTCGAAATAATAGGAATTTCGCTAGATGAAGCTTCAGGACCAAGTGCGACAAGACAGGATTTAATTCCATTTATGAAAGAGATGGAAATAAATTATCCAGTTGTCTATTATACTAACGATGTAATTCTTAAGTATGGTGGTATTGAAGCAATACCAACAACATTTATTATTGATAAAGAAGGAAATATTTATTCTCAATATGTTGGTTTGCAAACAAGAGCACAATATGTTTCAGATATAATAAAAATTTTAAATCAAAGATAAATTTTCCCTATTCGTTCTCATTTCAAATCCCCTTAAGACCCCTCCATCCTCCCGGAGGGGTTTTTATTACAAAAAATAATTTAGGAATGATTATTTTAAGTTTGAATAAACGATTATTATCAGTTATATTTTATTGTCAAAATTAAATTATTAACTAAAAAAGGATCAGGATTATGAAAAAATCGTTCTCAATAATTTTAAGCATAATAGTAACAATTACTTTTATGTTAAGTAGTTGCCTATCGGTTGAAAAAAAAGAATATTCTTTTAAAGTAAACACAGATGGTACGGGTGAAGGAAAAATCAAATATATCAATATCATCTCAGAAATGGATGATAGTAGCGATGTATCAGATGTGGATTTTGATGAGTTAATTAATAACTATATCAATGGAACTTACTTTGAAGATGAAAATCCAAATCTCTTTGTAACCGACAAGAGATTATTTGAGGAAAATGGAGTTTTATGTGGAGAAGTAATTTTTACATTTAATTCTTTTCAACAAATTGGATTTTATAAATATCCCAAATGCGATTGCAGTCCTGTAATGTATAATTTAGGAAATTTATCAGAAACCTACGAAATTTCAAATGGTGAATATTTAGGTGATGAAACTGCAATGTATTTTATTGTCTGGGAATCAGAAACAAAAGAGTTTGAATTTACAACTATTGTATCCTCTGCAATCGAAAGTTCAGTTAGTTTATTACCAAGATATCTTGATTGGGAAGCAAATCAATAAAATTTTAATTAGGTTGTAAATTATTTTTTTACAACCTTTTTTTATGCAATTATTATTCTAAAATTAAAGGTGTATTGTGTCACTTGAGACAGTCAATCCCCATACTGGAAAATTAATTAAATCCTTTGATGAATATTCCAGTGAACAAGTCAAGGAAATAATAGATAAATCTCAGTTGTCTTTTTATAAATGGAAAGAAACAGACTTTGCATTACGTAAAAAACTCATGCTTAATGTTGCTAATATTTTGCGAAAAGATAAACGAAAGTATTCTGAACTCATGACCATTGAAATGGGTAAACCAATAACCCAAGCGGAAGCAGAAGTTGAAAAATGTGCGTGTGTGTGCGAATATTATGCTGACAACGCTGAAGCAATTTTAAGTAAAGAAATTATTGATACTGATGCATCTGAAAGTTTTGTTCGCTTTGATCCACTTGGAGTAATACTTGCAGTAATGCCTTGGAATTTTCCTTTTTGGCAGGTCTTTCGTTTTGCTGCACCAGCAATTATGGCAGGAAATATAGGATTACTAAAGCATGCTTCTAATGTGCCTCAGTGCGCTTTGGCAATCCAAGAAGTATTTCAGAAAGCAGATTTTCCTGAATACACTTTCTCAACTTTATTGATTGGTTCAAGTAATGTAAATGAGGTAATCAGTAATAATATAGTAAAAGCAGTTACATTAACAGGAAGTGATTATGCAGGAAGAAAGGTAGCTGAACAATGTGGTAAAATGTTGAAAAAATCCGTTATGGAATTAGGTGGTAGTGATCCGTTTATAGTTTTAAAAGATGCAGATATAGATTTAGCTGTATCTACTGCAGTGACCGCAAGATTAATTAACAATGGGCAAAGTTGTATTGCGGCAAAAAGGTTTATTGTGGAAGAAGTTATTTACGATAAATTTACCCAAAAATTCGTTGCAAAAATGGAGAAGACAAAAATAGGTGATCCGATGAATAAAGATACAGAATTGGGTCCTTTAGCTAGAAAAGATCTGTTGCTTGAGCTTGATGAACAAGTGAAAAGATCTGTCAAACTTGGTGCAAGGATTTTAACTGGTTGTTATCAGTTGGAAAGAGAAGGATATTATTACGCACCATCAATTATCGCAAATGTAACTAAAGGAATGCCTGCTTATGATGAAGAATTGTTCGGTCCTATTGCTTCACTAATTTTGGCTAAAGATGAAAATGATGCAATTAGAATAGCTAACGACACTCTATTTGGATTGGGTTCATCCCTCTGGACAAAAGACAGGGCTAAAGCGAAAAAACTAGCAGAAAAAATTGAAGCTGGTTCAGTTTTCATTAATGGATTAGTAAAATCAGATCCTCGACTGCCTTTTGGTGGAATAAAATTATCTGGGTATGGGCGTGAATTATCTCACTATGGAATAAAAGAATTTGTAAATATTAAAACCGTTTGGGTAAAGTAATTAGAAAACTGAATAATTCTGAACAGGCATAAATCCAATCAGTTTTGCAAATTTTTCTTTGATAAGTATTTCTTTATTAAGGACTCTCCTGATATCAACTAATCTTGTAACATAACTTCCTTCAAGATCAGTAATAACAACTCCACGTCTATTCTTTGCCGATGAGCTGTGAATGAATTTAATCGGTTCACCTTTTTCAGAAACAATTATTCCAACATGTCCAACAGTCCGAGTTTTTGATTTTGGTCTTGTAAAAAGTATTATATCACCCTTTTGACAATCTTCGAGCTTTATAGATTTACCGATATCAGTCATACCTTTAGATGATCTAGGAATATCAATATTAAAATTTTGATATACATAATAAACAAAACCTGAGCAATCGAAACCTTTAGTAGTTGTACCGCCCCATCGATAACGAACGCCAATTAATTCTTTAGCAAAAGAGATAATACTATCAGGTAACATTATATTAACATCATAAGGGATGGATGGTAATTGAGTAGATTTTATAGCAATATTATCATCTACCTCAGGATTGATTTTCAATCCGGAGAAAGCAGAAGAAATGAGCCATATAGAAGCAAATAAAAATAATAAAAGAACAAACTTGGTTGTTTTTTTTGTCATAATTTTCCATTTGTTAAGAAATTGACGTGCAAACTTAAAAAAAACGATGGAAACATGCAATACATAAAAATTTCAGCTAAGATGAGTAAATATTTCTACTTATCCCAAATTAAGAGAAGAAAAATAATCTTCTCCATTATCTTTTGTGTGAATGAATAATGCATTTGCTCTGACAAGTTTTATTAATGCTCGCGATGCTCTTCTGTAGGATATATTGGCGAATTTTTTCAATTCATCAACAGTAATTGTTTCATTATTTTCTAAATATTCAAAAATAAGTTTTTCAACGATGCCAATTTCATATTTTTTTAGTTCAATATTTTTTTCTTGTGTCTGAAAAATTTTTATCATCTCTTTACTTGCGAGAACGCTTTTATCATTAATTCTAATATATACGGCAGCAGTGTTAAGATCGATTTCATTTTTATAATCTTGCAAACGGTGAGGTTTATTTTGCGATTCAGGAATTTCAGCAATAACAATTTCCTTATCTTCGATATTTAAGATTTTAATTGAATATCTTAATGGTGGTTCGCAATATTTTTCAGCAGCTTCTTTTATTAGCTCAGATTCTTCTTTTTCACTTTCAACACCATAAATTGACTTATCGTCATCTATACCGAAAACGATTACTCCACCTTTTGTATTGGCAAAAGCAAGCATTTCCTTTGCTACTTTTTCATGCGAAGAAAATCTTTGTTTGAATTCAACATTCAATCCTTCGCCTTGTTCAATTATCTCTAATATTTTTTTTCGCGTCATATTATCCGGAAAAAAGATTTTTTATTTGAATTTAAGTATTCCAAAATATTGCGGTTCATACGGAGGATGAGTCTGCATTTTCGACCAATCGCTTTGATTTGGTTCTGCCTGCTGACGATGTCGTCGTACATTAAACCCCCAAGTGTCTCCAACTTTTATTGATTTTACATTCATACCATCTAAGGGGATTTTGAATTCAGCACTCCAGTAATCTTCTCCTATAAAAGTTGCAACTTCAAAATCGAAAGGAAATAAACCAGCAGGTCCACTACAAAGAATTGTACCTAATGAATTAACCATTAGTCTGTAAAACGAGACTTTACTAAAATCAGTATCAAAAAACAACTCAAAATCATCATCGCCAAAGACAAGAGGAATATCACCGTAGGCGAAAGCCGACAAACCATCTACGTTTGGTTCTTCTCCAACGATACCAACATATATAAATTTTTTGTCATATAAAATTTTTACTTGTGTTTTTTCATTCGCAGGTGTTTTATTGAAGTCGATAAATAAATTTTCTATTCCAGAAACGTTGCTCCAACTTGCTTCATATAGTTTTCCGTCAAGCTCAATATTTTCATCAGTAAAATAACCATATGTGACCGGTGGAGAAAATAAATAAAAACATTGTTCAGTGTAATTTTCTAATTTGTTTGAAGTAAGATATTTTGATTTAACTGACAATTTAGGGTAATTTGCTCTGTTGAATTTTCCCTGCGGAATAGTGATTGTGAATTCGTTTTTCAACTCACCCTTAGGTTCGATTTCAATCGTCTTTCCCCAAGGTTCGAAATCCCAGTCAAAATTTTCTGTTTCCCAAAGTAAGTTGTATATCCGTTTTTCTTTACTGTAATTTCTTATTGTAACGAAAACAGTTGTATCGTAGTTTTTATCGGTAACTGTTGGAATTATTATTACTCCATTTTCTTCAAAATATTGGGATGAGAATTTATATTCATCTGGTGGAATAAAATCTTTTGAAAAAATTCCATCTTTGCTTATTACAGCATAATTAATTTCATTTTCATCAACTGAAACTTGCAAGTAATGATGAAATCTTCCAGCAAGCGGATTGTATATATTCATATTGCCCGATGAATTTAAGCAGAAATAGTCAATTCCATCGATGTTGCGATAGTCGTATACGTGGCTATGTCCTGTGAATATCGCTTTAACAGGATATTTCAAAAACAACTGATGATATTTTTCCCATAAATTGAAATCAGTCATATACATAGGTGGGTGTATACTTATAAAAATATTTTTACAATTTTTTGTATCATCCAAATCTTCTATCAACCATTTGTATTCCTCTTCTGAAATTGTATAGAATTCCTGCTCAGTAAAGGCATTTAAAACTATAAAGTGTGAATTTTCATAATTGAATGAATAGTAGAGTTTATCCTCACCCCAGGCTTCAATATAAGCCGGTTCAATTTCTTTTGTTGTTACATCGTGGTTACCGGGAGTAGGATAAAATGGAACCGACAATGGTTTGATTTGTTCTTTGAAATGTACCCATTGTTTTCTTGCAATATCAATATTGTAAGTATAGCCGTGGATCATATCACCCACGTGCAACACAAAATCTGGTGAGAGTAGTTCAGTTTCCCTAACAATATTTTCGAATACTTCAGGATTCTGAAATTGGCTGTCACCCCACACAATAAATTTGAATTTTTGTGCCGTCAATTGAGTTATAAAGAGTGAGGGAATAAAAACAAAGATGATTAAATATTTCTTTTTCATAATTTTATTAATATTTGTTAAAACTTCTATCTTCTAGTACCCATTGTTCTGATAAATCTTTATGTAACTCTTTAATGAAACGCGATGGTTTGGCTAAAGTAATTCCATTAAATCTATCAAATATTTTTTCTGGATATGTTATATATAAATTTTGTTTTGCTCTTGTTGATGCAACGTACATCAATCTTCTTTCTTCTTCAAGTTGGTCAAGACTTTCACAAGACATAGACGAAGGGAAAAATCCTTCCAAAGCGTGAATGATAAAAACTGTATTCCACTCCAAACCTTTAGCTGAATGAATTGTGGATAAAGTCAAGAATTCATTTTCTTTCATCTCTGCTTCAATATCAATAACAGTATCTTGCGGTGGTTCCAATGCCATATCAGCAAGAAAACTGTCGACACTTTTATAGTTCTGTGAAATATTCAGAAAGATTTCCAAGTCTTTCTTACGTTTATTGAAATCATCGAATTTATCCATAAAAAAAGGTTCGTAATATTGTAAAATGGATTCAATTTTTTCAGATGGAGTTGATTTTTCTTTGTGAATTTCCTGCAATAACAAAAACAAGCTAAAGATATGATCTTTATATAATGGATTAACAATTGCATCGGGTTTTGTTCCAAGTGAAATTCTTCCTGTTGCAAAATCATCAATAATTGTCTGTGCTTTTTTCGGACCGATTCCATCATGTAATAATAATACACGATACCAACTGACAAAATCTTTTGGATTTGCGGAAATTCGAAGGAAAGCTAACATATCTTTCACGTGTGCCGTTTCAATAAATTTCATCCCACCGAATTTTTTAAAGGGTATATTTGCTTTGCTTAATTCAATTTCTAAATCAAATGAAAAAAATGATGAGCGGAAAAGAACTGCAAAATCATTCAGCGATAAACCTTCCTCTCTTAGTTCGAGTATTCTTTCTACAATAAATCTCGACTGCATGTTTTCTGTTGCTGCTTTAATTATTACGGGTAATTCTCCACCGTGCTTGTGCGAAAAAAGATGTTTTGGATATTTTTCGATTGCGTATTCAATAATCTGGTTTGTAAAATCAAGAATAGTTTGGCTACTTCGGTAATTTTCTTCAAGAGTAATTACTTTTACATCCCTGAATAACTTTGGAAATTCAATAATATTTTTAAAATTCGCACCCCGAAAGGAATAAATTGATTGTGAATCATCACCGACAACCATGAGATTATTATTTAATTGAGTTAATCCCTGAACAACTTCTGCTTGAAGTTTATTTGTGTCTTGATATTCATCAACCATAACGAAATTAATTGAGTTAAGAAGAGATTGAGCTGCGGGAGAAAATTCCCAAAGAAAATCACGCAAATAAATTAATAGGTCATCATAATCAAGTAAACTGGATTTCTTTTTATAATTCTCATATACTTTTTTAATATCTTGCATTTCTTGAAGATATAATGCAAAATGAGGATATTCCTGAATTACAATTTCCTCCATTGATTTGCACATATTTGTGCTGAGACTGAAAATCTTATAAAGTGTTTGTTTGTTAGGAAAACGCTTCTTCAATTCACCTAATTTCTTCTGTCCTTTAATCAGGTTAATAACATCTTCGCTGTCGCCTTGATCGAGGATTATAAAATTAGAATTTATTCCTATATAATTTGAAGATTTTCTTAAAGTAATATTTGCAAACGAATGAAACGTTCCGCCATTTACCTTTCCGCATCGACTGTCTAGAAGTACTTCGGCTCTGTTCATCATTTCACGTGCTGCTTTACGTGTGAATGTAAGTAAAAGAAGTGATTGAGGGTTATAACCCATTTCAACTAATCGAGCAACACGAAAAACGAGTGTCCGGGTCTTACCGGTTCCTGCACCTGCAATTACTAAGTAATTACCTTCTACTGATGCTACTGCCTCATATTGAGCAGGATTAAGTAGTTCCTTATAATTGATTGTAAAGTTACTTTCATCATTTATTCTAATTTTTTCAATCTCAGATGGTTGAGATTTAAGCAGATATTTTTTTTCCATATTTATAATGTCTTTCCGAATAGATTATTGGAATACTAAATTGAATTTCAATTTTAATTTAAAGATTTAATTAAAATTTACAAAATGCCTTAATTTAATTTTATAAAATTATTTGTTATAGGAGATTGGTAATCCTGGTTTATCTTTGGTTAGTAGGAACATTAAAACCAATAATAAAATTTTCATTTATATATTTTTTCTAACAGAGTAATTAAGTTTTTCTGCTCAGCTTTATTCAACTTATTCCACATATTCATTAAATGATTTTCGTAATCTGGTAATAATCTATCGAGTTTCTGTTCGCCTTTTTTGGTCAATTCGGCAATTATCACTCTTCTATCTTCTTTTGGATAGATTCTTGTTAAGTATCCTTCCTTTTCTAAATTATCTGTTATACAGGTTATGTTTGCACCTGTTACCATCATCTTTCGACTTATTTTATTAAGTTGTTGTGGACCGTTGGATTTTAAAATTACTAATACATCCAGTTGAGGTGCTGTTAGTGCATTCTGCAATGCAATTTTTTGTTGAATATTCTTTAATCTACCATGCGTTTGATATAGAGCATTTATTAAATCTAAGGCTGAAGAAAATTTATCGAGTTTGTTCATATTCAACTCCTAATTTTGTCATATATAAAATTAATACGAAGGAATTTTTAGTGTGATTTTCGTAGTTCGATTTTCATTGTCGACCCAACATTTAATGTTGAAGATTTAAGAAATATTTTACCGCCATGATAGCCCTCGATAATTCTTTTTGTTAAACTTAATCCTAAGCCCCAACCTCTTCTTTTCGTGCTATATCCCGGTCGGAAAATATCTTTTCTCCTTTTAAAATCTATCCCTTTTCCATTATCAATCACTTCAATCTCAACTTTCTTCTTCGTTTCAGCTATTGCAATTTCAATTACACCCTTTTTTCCTTCTATTGCGTCAAGAGAATTTTTTACCAGATTTTCAATTACCCATTCAAATAATTCACAATTTAACAAGGCAGAAGCTTTTAATTCACCGCTTATTTTAAGGTCAACATTCTTACCAAAATGTGGTAATCTTCTCTGGAAATAATTCATTACTTTATTAATGCTATCTATAACTTTCTCAGATTTCAATTCAGGTCTAGAACCAATTTTTGAAAATCTATCAGCTATTTTACGCAACCTCTGCAAATCATTATCAATTTCTTCGGCAGCATCAGTTACTTTTTCAGGTTCTTTATAATTCATTTTTAGTATTTCAGACCAGCCCATTAAGCTTGAAATAGGTGTACCCAGTTGATGTGCAGTTTCTCTGGCCATTCCCACCCAAATGCTACTTTGTTCACTTCTTTTAATGTAGCTAAAACTTATATAAGCAACAAGAATAAATAATATAGCGAAAAGAATTTGGAAATAAGGATAATATTTTAATTCTTCTATCATTGCCGAATCGCCATAATATAATTTTTGAATTATACTTGAATCAGGCTGAAATGCTGTTATTGGATTATGAATCTTACCGAATGAATTTATTTTTTCACGTAATACATTATTTATTTGTTCCTCTGTCATATTTGTATCTAGTTCAATATTTCGTGAACCAGTAGGATTATCTAAAGAATCAGTCATAATTAAAGGAAAATCTATTTGCTGAATTATCTCCAGTGAAAAAGTAAGATCGACATTCTCATTATTGGGATTTAACATGTATTCATAATTCTTGGCATATAATTCTACCAGTTGCCTTTCTCTATCTTGAAGTTTTTTCACCAGATGTTTTGTATAGAAAAGAGTGCTTGCAGCAATTAATAATGCAAGAAATAATAAAATTAACTTGATGATAAGAGAAGATGGTTTACCTTTCATTTTTTTGATAATAATTGTTTTGAAATTTTTAATTTATGAAAAATAATAATAAAAATTATTTTTCGTCTTCTTTTATTTCTCTGCTTGGAATTACTTCTTTTTCTGGTTCAGTTATAATATCTTTTTCCCTTTCGTCTTTTACTTCCTTTTCAGGATAAATATCTTTTTGTTCTTCGGGTTCCATTTTTTCTTCTTCTATTTTAACTGAATCTTGTTGAGCATTATTTATTGAATCTTGAACCGCTTGAAGTCGTTGTAATTCTTGTTGATAACCGGATAATTTCAGAGTCGTAGCTTTTGCGTATTGAGAATCTTTATATTTTTCAACCAATAACTTATAAATACTTCCAGCTGAGTCTGACATCTCCAATTCGTTTTCGTAAATCCATCCAATAGTGTACAATGATTTTGCTGCAAAATCTGATTTTGGATAACGGGAATATATTTCATAAAATTTTTCTATTGCAGTTTGGAAATTAGAATCTAGGTATACAATCTCTGCTTTAGAATACAACTCACTCGCCGTATCTGCTTCTGCAATAATTTCTGGTTTACCTATCTTACGTGCAACATCATTAATTATTTTACTGTATTTGTAATTATCATAAATTTCATTATATAATATATTTGCTTCATCATCTTTATCAATTGACGAATAATGTCCAGCTAATGCATACAAAGCATTTGGATAATACATGCTATTTTTATAATTATCTTTTATATCGTTATAATAGTAAATAGCAGAATCAGGGACATCCATATCAACATAAAAATAATTTGCTAATTCATAAAGTACATTAGATTTAAGGGAAAGGATAGAATCAGCCGAAATTGTTGGCATAACAGGTTTAGTAATAGGTTCTGGTTTTATCAAATTTTCTTCTGCATATTCGGGATTATTTAGCAACTCCGCTTTGTAAATAGAATCTTGTTTCAAATATTCAATATAAAGTAATGAATCAGCTTGAAAAGATTCTAGACTTGATGCATAGTTAAGTTGAACATTTTGAGCTATTATTTTATTTTTTATCAAATAATATTTTTCAATTTTTATTGAACGACTCTTTGCATCAACTTTTAATTCATTACTTGCATCTGTATTTACAACCTTATCATAAAAAAACTTTGCACTATCAAAATCTAAGCGATTATCAAATATCTCACCCATCAAGAATCTTGCCCGTCCAACACTTTCAGTTTTCTTGTAAGTACTATCTATTTGAACCAAACGTTGTATTGTTTCTTCAATTTCATCCATTTTATAGTAAACCAATGCAATTTCTAATTCAACAACGTCTTGAAATTCTTTGTATCTATTTTTTGATTTTAGCTCTTCAAGTAATTCAAAAGAAGCATTATAATTATCAGTTAACTTCAATATCTTTGCATATTCAAGTTGACTGTAAAATTCAGTTTCAAAATCGGGTGAATATTCTTGAACCTTTAGAAAGGCATTACCAGCACTTTCGTAATCTTCAAGTTTTAAGTATATTTTTCCCAATTCATAAGCAATAGTAGCATTCAACTCATCATTATCTGAAACTTCTAATAAATTTTCAATTAGTTTGGTAGTAGCGGAATAATCTTCATTAAATAATTCAAAACTGATTTGCATAATAAAAGCTTCTGTTAATATTTCTTCTTCATCTTCAATAAGAGCTTCTTCTTGAACTTCGGTTAAAATTCTTTTTCCTTCTTCATAATTTCTCTGTTGCAATTCAGTCTTCCCTAACCAAAGTTTACTCTCTAACAATAAGTCAGAGTCGGTCAGAGTAAGCAGTTCCTGAAATTTTCGTTGTGCTTTTAAATATTCCTGGCGATAATAAAAAGCTTTTCCGATTAAAAGCAAAGCATCATCAGCATAAGCTGATTCTGCATTGAATTGAAGTATATTTGAACATTTTTCAATAACCTTTTGAAGTGGTTGAGAAGTAGTGAGAGGTGGCTTTAATTGCCTAAATTCAAAAAGGCTTTTCTTTTCTGCTTTAATAATTTCTTCCGCTTGAAGAAAAGCTTCATCGGCATTGTAGTATGTGTTGAAATAGGTGGTAAAATTTTCCCAAATTCCACAACCTGACAAAAATAGAAAAACTAAACTAATCAAATAGTTCTGTACAAAAATTTTGCTTAAGGATTTTTTCATTTTGGTTTTATTAAAAATATTATAATGCTTCCTTACCGGATTCTTCGGTTCGTATTCTAATCGCATCTTGAATATCATAAACAAATATTTTTCCGTCGCCGACCTGTCCGGTTTTTGCAGATTTTAGAATAGCTTCAATTACTTTTTCTGCATCTTCCGCATCGACAACGACTTCAATTTTAAGTTTAGGTACAAATTCTATTTGATATTCACTCCCGCGGTACGTTTCCTTATGACCTTTCTGTCTACCATAACCACGCACTTCTGAAATTGTAAGTCCTCTTATTCCTTTTTCTAATAATGCTTCTTTTACTTCATCTAATTTGAATGGTCGTATAATCGCTTCGATTTTTTTCATTCATACCTCAAATAAGTTTTACTTATATGTTAAAAGTAACAAAGTCGCAGGGATTAAGGTAATTAAAATTATTTCCCGTGACAATGTTTATATTTCTTACCACTTCCACAAGGGCAAGGGTCATTTCTTCCAACTTGTTTTTCAACTTTTATAGGTTGTTGTTTACCGCGTCTCGCACTTTCATCAGGTTGTATTGCTTTTAATCCTAAATTATCAGTATTATCTTTAACAATTCTTACATTTTTTGTTGATTCTGCTCTTTCCCTTACTTCTTCAGGAGCTTGAGGGAAAAATTTAAAACAGAATGTAACTATTTCATTATTAATTTTGTTTAACAATTCCATAAACAAGTTAAAGCCCTCTGTTTTATATTCAACTAGAGGATCTTTCTGGCCATAAGCACGTAAACCGATACCTTCTTTCAGATCATCCATATCGCGTAAATGTTCTTTCCATTTATCATCTATTACGCTTAAATAAGCATATCTTTCTATTCTGCCCATTAATTCAGGACCGAACATTTCTTCTTTTCTTCTATAAAATTCATTTGCTTCATCAACAATTATTTCAGTAACACCATCAACACCAAGCGAGTTAAACTCATCGGGATTAATTTTTATATCAACAAGCAAACGCTGTAAAACTTCGCTTTGAATTAACTGAATATCAGCAGAATTATAATGAGCAGAGACTATTTCGTGAATGTAATCAAAAAGCATCTCTAGGATTTCTTGTTTCAGTCTTTCTCCTTGCAGCGCTTTTCTTCTTTTATCATAAATTACTTCACGTTGCTGATTCATAACATTATCAAATTCTAGCAATCTTTTTCGAATTGCAAAGTTATTTTCTTCAACACGTTTTTGAGCTCTTTCAACGGAACGTGTAATCATCGGGTGTTGAATTGCTTCGCCTTCTTTCATTCCAAGACGAGTCATAATATTTGTTATTCGATCGCTACCGAATAGTCTCATCAAATCATCTTCTAGTGAAATAAAAAACTTGGTTGTACCAGGATCACCTTGTCTTCCTGAACGACCACGTAATTGCCTGTCAATTCTTCTTGCCTCGTGTCTCTCGGTTCCAAGAATATACAACCCTCCTTTCTCGACAACTCCTGCACCAAGTTTAATATCAGTACCGCGACCAGCCATATTTGTCGCAATTGTAATTGCACCTGGTTGCCCAGCAAATGCTACTACTTCTGCCTCGTGTTGATGCTGCTTAGCATTTAATACATTATGATGAACTCCTAACCGTTTCAACATTCTGCTTATTGTTTCTGAAACATCGACACTAGTCGTTCCAACAAGCACAGGTCTTTTTTCTTCCCTTAAACTTTGTATCTTTTCGATTATTGCGTTGTATTTCTCTCTTTTCGTTCGATAAATTGAATCATCTAAATCTTTTCTAATTACAGGTTTGTTTGTTGGAATAACAACAACCTCCAATCCATAAATTTGGAAAAATTCACCTTCTTCAGTTTCCGCAGTACCTGTCATACCTGCTAATTTTTTATATAATCGGAAGAAGTTCTGCAATGTAATTGTTGCTAAAGTTTGTGTGTCGCGTTGAACTTTTACATTTTCCTTTGCTTCAATCGCCTGATGTAAACCATCTGAATATCTTCTACCTGGTAAAATTCTACCAGTAAATTCATCAACAATTGCAATTTTACCATCTTCAATAACATATTCATCATCCTTTGCGAATAAACTATATGCTTTTAATAATTGATTTAAAGTGTGAATTTTATCACTTCTCTCGCTATATATATGATAAAGTTCATCTTTCTTTTTGATTTTATCTTCCGGAGTTAGCGCTTCGTCATTTTCAATTTTACTTACTTCAGTTCCCATATCGGGAAGAACAAAATATTCTTTCCCTTCAGCAGAACCTTCTGCAAGTGATTGTCTTCCTTTTTCGGTAAGCTCGATTGAATTATTTCTTTCCTCAATAGCAAAATATAACTCTTCATCAATTTCTGGCATTCTTTTAGCATTTTCGCGTAAAAACTCCAATTCGGTTTTTTGCATTAGTTTTTTATATTCAGGTTCGCTCAGCACCTTCATCAATTTTTTATTTTTTGGATGACCACGATGTGCTCTTAAGAGTAAAATTCCAGCTTGATCAGAAAGTTTCGCATCGTTAGTTTTAAGCATATCTTCTGCTTCTTGAACGATTGAAGCAACTAATGCAGATTGTCGTTTAAATAATCTTTCTACCTTAGGTTTCATTTCGTCATATTTATGCTCAGTAGAACCAACCGCACCCGAAATAATTAACGGTGTTCGTGCTTCATCAATTAATGCAGAGTCAACTTCGTCAACAATTGCATAGTTGTGAACTCTTTGGACACAATGCTCAAATGACACAGCCATATTATCACGTAAGTAATCAAAACCAAATTCGTTATTCGTTCCATAAGTAATGTCCATTTGATAAGTCTTTTTCCGTTCATCTGTATCCATTGTGTTCAAAATACAACCAACAGTCAATCCGTGAAATTTAAATACTTCACCCATCCATTCACTATCCCTTTTTGCAAGGTAATCGTTCACGGTAACAATGTGAACACCCCTACCAGTCAAAGCATTTAGGTAAATAGGTAAAGTAGCAACGAGTGTCTTTCCTTCTCCAGTTGCCATCTCAGAAATTTTACCTTGATGAAGTACTATTCCACCAATTAACTGAACATCGTAAGGTACCATATCCCAAATAATTTTGTTCCCTGTAACAATCCAAGATTGTCCAACTAATCTTCGGCAGGTATCTTTAACAACAGCAAAAGCTTCTGGTAAAATTTCATTTAAGATTTCTTCATATTTCTCGTCAAGTTCTTTGTTGAGTTTTTCTGATTCGTCGTGAATTGAATGAATCTCCTTTTCAGATTCATCAGATTTCAACATTTCCTCTAATTCAGAAATTTTATTTCTAAGTTCTTCAGTATCAGTTTGAATTTTATTTTTTAATTCCGTCGTTTTTGCTTTAAGTTGGTCATCAGTTAAATCTTTTAATCTTTCCCAAATCTTATTAATTTCTTCAACAATAGGCCACATATCTTTCATAACTTTTGTGTTCTTATCACCAAAAAGTTTACGTAGTATTTTGTTAAACATTTATTTCTCCAAAAAAATAACTTAAAATATCAATTGTTAAAATTAAAATTAAATTACACAAAATAAATTTAACAATAATCTTTTAAAATTTATAATATTTACTTATAAAAATAATTTTAGTAAATCATAATTAAAAGGAAAAAATTTGTAACCTTTTTCAGTGTTTTAATATATTAGTTGTCAGTTCACCTTTGGTGAATTAGTTATCAGATAATATTGCAATAACAAATTGTGAAAAACAACCAAGGTTTTCAGGAGTATCACATAAACACACAATTTAAATCGTGTGTTAGAAATAAATCGTTATGAATTATAAGAATGTTTTACAGAAATACACACTATTTCAAAATAATCATCTTCTTAACATCGGAATAATTTCCAGTTTGAATTCTATAGAAATAAATACCACTTGTTAAATTTGTACCATCGAATGTGACTTCATAAACACCCGGTGCTTTTTCTTCGTTAACTAATGTTGCTACATCTTGCCCTAATATATTGTACACTTTTAACTGAACATTTGACATTTGACCTTTTACGTCTAAAGGAATGCAATAGCGTATTGTTGTTGAGGGATTAAATGGATTAGGATAATTCTGATTCAAAATAAAATCATTCACTAAATTTATTTTTTCTGTTTCAATGCTGCTGACTAAACCTGGATCAAACGATGTTAATCTAATTGCGTCTGCAACTACATATAAATGAACGGAATTTGGATCTTTGCTTCCATCAGTTATCCTGACTTCATCAGTTGAATCACCACTAAAAGTATATTCACCAATGAATTGCCAAGAACTACCATTAGTAGTCTGATTTACTCGCACTGTATCTGCTCCATTTTTATGATTAATAATAAATGGAGTATCATTGCATCTGTTAGATGAAGCAACCCACCAACCATAAAGTTGATATACTGTACTTTTTGGTAAATTAAGCGGGAATTTGACATAATCATCACCAACGCCTTTTTGATTTAATAGTGCTTTTGTCGTTCCCCACCAACCCGAATTGGCAGATTCAAACCAAGTTGAACCAGGATTGGGAGGATTTAGTAAAACACCCGGATCACCAGTATCAATTATTTTTTCATAAGTAGGTTCGGCTGGTCCTTTTGCTGAATCAGCCCAGACTACTGCTAATATTGTTGGAACTGCTCTTGATTCAGAAGGAGTATCCACAATTTGATTTCCTATAGCTATTTGCGTTGAGCCACCACCATCAAGATTCATTGCTTCAACACAGCCAAGGTCAATTAGTAGTTGTGCCAAATCAGGAAGTGAGATTCCATTACTCCAAGAACTGTTACGACCATCTGCAACAAGCATAATTACATGATTGTCTTTAGTATATCCTACTGCAGTTCGAGGATCAGTATTGTCATATTCTACACCAGAACCAAAAAACACTTCTTCATTATATGTTACATTAACCATACTATCTTTTACGAGTGTCGGGCCACCGCCAAGTCCCCACCATAAATTTTCGTATTGAGTTCCATCTTGTTCTTGCGGTGTCGGTGCAGGATTACTATCTGAATTTTGAGTTGGAAGAGAAAATCTATATATATCACTGATGTCACTGCTAAAATGATATATCCAATCAACCGCGAGAGTTCCATCATCGGCTATACCAAACATACTTCTTGTAACAGGGTAATTTCCAGAAGGACGTGTAATGATAGCTGGGTTTTGTGCTTTAACTTCAAAAGGATAAACAACTGTTGATAGTGATTGAGTACCTCCGAAAAATCCGCCATTTATTCCAGCAATTGCACCAACGTAAGGAACGAAACTTGATAAAACGAGCTTACCGTCAGGATGTGTGCAGAGATATGGCCTAATGGCAATAGTTGTATCATTCAAGTCAACA
>JAFGPR010000250.1 GCA_016936095.1 Ignavibacteriales bacterium
AAACTTTATTGATTATGAATATAACAGTAAATTTATGCTGCCTGTATATAATGTTGAGCATATATTTCCTGTAAAAAATTCGAAAACTGGTTTTGAGTTTCAGCTAACATACAGAATTTTACTTGGTACTTCTTTCCCATTATCTTCACTGAACATTGCAATATTAGGTACATTTGGAGAATTAAAAAATAAAGCAATAGAGCCAATTTCCTTTATTCGTAAAATAAATATCATTGACGATGAAAATTTTACTGTTGAGCAGGTTTTAATTGAAAAGTTAAACTTTACTAGCCATAAATATTTTTCATTATACTTAAAACTTTCAACGCTTGCATTTTTCATTGCACGAGACTTTTTTATTGATGTCGGTTTTATAGGTGGATTGAATATTATTAATTCAAGTTTCGATGCTAGTTATTTTTATCAAAGAATCAAGAGAACTTATGATGGAACGGAACACATAACAGTTGAAGAAATGAGACAGGAACCTTCATATAAGACATCTTCTGAGATTTATAATTTTTACTTTAGTCCACAGATAGATTTTAATTACAATTTTTATCCAATTGGACTACAATTATCTTTGGGTTATGATTTTGCATCTCTTAAATTAGGATATTTATTCAATTTATAATTTTTATAAACTTTTGGAGTAATTATGAGAAAGTATTTATTCCCTTTAATTTTTGTAGCAATTGCATTGCTAATGAGTCAATGCAAATTTTCCTGTTCAGTTGGTGGCTCAGATAGTGTAACATTTTGTACTAATGTTGATGACGACCTTAAATGTCAAAATGAGAATGACGAATTTCCGATTGGTGAGGTATGGGTTCGATTAGAAACAGAAGATAAGTTTGAAGTAAATCAAATTGTGGTTTCTATTTACGCGGTTGATGGTACCAAAGAAGAATTAAAATTCAGAGATACCGGTAATGTAAATCCTGAATGGTCAATCTGGGCAGTTCCACTTACTTTTCCTGAAGTAGGGAAATACAAAGTAACATTTACTAAACCTGACGGGAAGGAATTGGGAGTTGGAGAAATAACAATTAAATAGTTGTTTGAAGGAGAAAATTAAAAATGAAAAAATCAGCTTAAGATATTCCGATTATTTCTCTTTTCCTAAGCTGATTTTTTCCTAAATTTTGACATAATCCAATCCTTAGAAATATTTTTTCTTTTCTTCGGTTCTTTATATTTCCCTAATTTAACCAAACGCTCCTTATATAATTGTCCAATCTCAGCACCAATGACAAAGAGAACTGCAGCATAATAAATCCACACAGCTATTATGAGCAATAATGCATACACTCCATAGATCTGATTTATCCTAGCGGCAAAATGAGCAATGTAAAACTCAAAAACTCGTCGTGCTAATTCCCAAAGTATAGAGGTCCAAAACGCTGCTACTAAAGGAATACGTTTGCCTATTCTTTCGTATGGAATAAAATAATAGAAAATAAAGAACATCAGAAATACAATGATTAACGAGGTAAACGATAACAGGTAATTCCAGAGGTCTTCTATTCTAAATACTTTTAAGAATTCGAAGTCATTTGCTTTGCTAATACTTAAATTTAATAAAGGCAAAACAACTATTGATAACAGCATAAAAATGATTAGAAGCAGAACCATTCCAAAATCCCGAAGTTTTGCAATCAGAGCACTTTTATTTTTAGTAACTCCAAATATTTTATTCAGCACAGTTCGAAGACTGCTAAATAGTCCACTCGCTGTAAATAACAAACCAAATCCACCTAATATTGCGGCCCAAGTCTAATATTCAATAACTTCGTTTGTCAGTGCAAGAATTGTTTCTTTAGCATAATTTGCATATTCATGTATTGGAATAAATGCATGTATAAATGCAATGATCTGTCCTTCAATTTGTGCGTCATCCAGTAAAAATCCAAGAACAGAAAATGCGATAAGTATAAGAGGAATAATACAAGTAAAAATGGAAAATGTAATTCCACCTGCGTATAAGAAAGCATGATGTTCGTCAAGCCGGAAATACAATCCCTTAAAATAATGCCCTGTGAAATCAGTTGTTTTTCTAATCAACTTAATGGGCAGTATTGAACTTATAAACCTTAATATTTTATGCTTAAATTTTCCCATTCATATAATTCGGAATTGAACCATAATACATTTCGGTCAAATCAGTTAATTTAAATTGATATTTTTTATTTACTTCAAATAAATCTCCACCGGTCTTACCAAGCAATTCATATTTATAATTTGCTTCTGAACAAACTTTTTCGAATCCTTCTTTCTTCTCGGGAGATACAGAAACAATAACACGGGATTGCGATTCAGAGAAAAATGAGAAATCTTCTCTTGACTTTATTGGAATGTCTACACCTGCACCGATTGTTTTTTCTTCATTGATAATACAACATTCAGCCAAAGCACAAATCACTCCTCCCTCAGAAATGTCGTGTGCTGAATTAATCAAACTTTTATCTATTAAATCCAATATCAATTGATGAAGTTTTTTCTCTTTAGCTAAATCAATTTTCGGGCAATCACCAACCACCAAATCATATTCAATCTTTAAGTATTCACTTCCTCCCATTTCCTCAAAATCTTCACCAAGAATGTAGATTAAATAATCCTCGTTTTTGAAATATGAAGTTGTTACATTTTTCAAATTCTCTATTAATCCAACCATCCCAATTAATGGTGTAGGATAAACAGCTCTATCTGGACTTTCATTGTAAAAACTGACGTTGCCACCTGTAACAGGCGTATCAAAAAATCTGCACGCTTCACCCATTCCTTCGATTGCTTGCTTGAAAATCCAATACATTTCCGGTTTGTATGGATTACCAAAATTTAGGCAATTTGTAATTGCCAAAGGAACACCACCTGAACAAACGACATTGCGTGCTGACTCGGCTACAGCAATTTTCGTCCCTTCCTTCGGATTCAGGTAGACATATCTTCCATTGCAATCAGTTTTTGCTGCAATAGCAGTATTCAAATCTTTTATATAGATTACCGATGCATCACAGCCGGGTCCAACTATTGTATTTGTCCTTACCATTGAATCATACTGTTCGTAAACCCATTTTTTTGATGCAATATTTGGAGAAGAAAATATTTTCTTAAACAACTCTGGAATTTTAGTCCCAACTTTTAGAGAATTAAAATCAAAATTACGTGTTTTAATCAGATATTCAGGTTCTTTTATTTCGCGATGATAAACTGGTGTTCCTCCACCAAGAGCTAAATCATAAGGATTGATATTCACTTTACATTCGCCTTGATAATTTACACTTAAATTTTGTTCATCTATTACTTCGCCAATGATTTCACAATTCAAATCCCACTTATCGAAAATTTCCTTTACTTTTTCTTCACATCCTTTTTTTACAACAACAAGCATACGTTCCTGACTTTCCGAAAGCATTATTTCATATGCTGACATTCCTTTTTCTCTCAATGGTACTTTGTCTAAATTTATTTTCATACCAGAATTGCCTTTATGACTCATTTCAGAAGTAGAGCATGAAATTCCTGCGGCACCCATATCCTGAATACCAACAACATAACCACTCCGAATTATCTCCAATGTGGCTTCAAGTAATAGCTTTTCAGTAAAAGGATCTCCCACCTGAACCGATGGTCTTTTCGATTCCGATTTCTCTGATATTTCTTCCGAAGCAAAAGTAGCACCGTGGATTCCATCTCTACCTGTTGACGAACCGACGATCATCACAGAATTGCCTTTGCCATGTGCAGCTGCCGATGCTGTTCTACCAACTTTCACAATTCCAATTGCCATTGCGTTCACTAGAGGATTGTCGGTATATGAATCATCGAAATAGACATCACCTGCAACAGTTGGTACACCGAAACAATTACCATAATCTGCAATTCCTTTTACAACCCATTCAAATAAAAATTTATTTCGCGGTTTGGAGAGTTCTCCAAAACGAAGTGAATTTAATGCGGCAATTGGTCTTGCTCCCATCGTAAAAATGTCGCGTAATATTCCACCAACTCCAGTTGCTGCTCCTTGATATGGTTCAACGGCGGAAGGGTGGTTGTGACTTTCAACCTTGAATGCGACAGCATAACCATTTCCAATATCAACTAATCCTGCATTTTCTTCGCCGGCACCAACTAATAATCTTCCACCGCTGCGAGGCAATGTTTTTAGCAAAGCAATTGAATTCTTATAACTACAATGTTCACTCCACATAACGCTGTAAATTCCTAATTCTGTAAATGATGGAATTCTACCTAATTTATCACATATCCAGCTAAACTCCTCTTCAGTTAAGCCATGTTCCAGTGCAAGTTTTAAAGTTACTTCGGGTTCTATCATAATGATTCCTTAATTGCAAATTTTGTTTGCAAATATATAATTTAATCTCAACTCTATGAAATTTTGATATACAAAAGAAACTAAAAATTAAGCAATAATAATTTTTCGTATTTTTCTTATCTTGAACACCAAAATTTTAATTATTTATAAAAAAAGAGAAAAAGCGATGAAAGCAAAAAATTCTTTTCGGCAGAGAATAAGATATGCGTTTGATAACACTATGTCAAAGGGAACACCAGCACTTATCATTTGGTTAGGTGTCTTATCGCTACTACTTATAGTTGTTGCAGGTATAATTCTTATTGTTTTAAATATAAAACCTGCTGATAGTGACGCACACTTGACTTTTATTGAAGGTACCTGGAATAGCTTAATGAGAACTCTCGACCCTGGAACGATGGGAGGAGATGTTGGTTGGGGATTCAGAATTACAATGTTAGTCGTTACAATTGGTGGAATTTTTATAGTATCAACACTAATCGGTGTAATCTCAAGCGGTATTGAAAATAAAATTGATGAATTAAAAAAGGGTAAAAGCCATGTGTTGGAAAGCGGACACACATTAATCCTTGGTTGGAATTCGAAAGTCTTCACGATTTTATCTGAGTTGAGCATTGCAAATCAAAACCAAAAGAAACCAAGAGTTGTAATTTTAGCAGAAAAAGATAAAGTTGAAATGCAGGATGAAATAAAGAGTAGACTCGATAATTTAAATAACACAAAAGTGATTTGCAGGAATGGTAATCCTAATGATATAAATGAACTGGATATCGTCAATCCGAATGGTGCAAAATCGATAATTATTTTATCGCCAGATGAAGATGTCCAAGCAGATGATTCACAAGTCATAAAAACTATTCTGGCAATAACAAATAATCCAAATAGGAAAATTGAACCATATCATATTGTTGCCGAAGTTAAGGAAGAACGAAATCTTGAAGTGGCAAAAATGGTCGGTGGCGACGAAGTCGAATTATTGCTTAAGGATGATATAATTGCACGAATTATGGTCCAAACTTGCCGCCAGTCTGGATTAAGCGTTGTTTATCAGGAGCTTATGGATTTTGAAGGAGCGGAAATTTATTTCAATGAAGAAAAAGAACTCGTCGGTAAAACGTTTGGCGAATCATTAGCTATATACAAGGATAGTTCGGTTATCGGAATGCAAATGAAAGATGGCTCAGTTACACTTAATCCATCAATGGATACAATTTATGAAGACGGTTCAAAAGTAATTGCAATAACTGAAGATGATGATACTCTAATAATTTCCAAAGATAGTAAAAGAGAAGTCACTGAAGAACTCATTAAATCAAGAAAAACGAAGAAAGACAAGCTGGAAAAAACTTTAATTCTCGGTTGGAATTACAGAGGCACTACAATAATAAAAGAAATGAATAATTATGTAAAACGTGGTTCTTCAATTAAAGTAATTGCTTTTACAGACACTTCTGAAACAGAAGTAAACAAGATTAAAAAGAAATTTTCTAATTTATCAATATCATATCAAAAGGATGACTCGACTGATAGCAAAATTATTCGAGCTGCAAAAGTAACAGAATATGATCACATTATCGTTTTAAGTTACTCCGATGATTTAGAAAAACAAAAAGCAGATTCTAAAACCTTGGTAACATTACTTCACCTACGACAAATATCAGAAGAAACAGGAAAGGATTTAAATATTGTCAGTGAAATGCTTGACATTCGAAATCGTGAGTTAGCAGAGGTAACAAAAGCAGATGATTTTATTGTAAGTGATAAATTGATCAGTTTGCTTATAAGTCAAATATCAGAAAATAAAAAACTGATGAGAGTTTTTGAAGATATATTTGATGCTGACGGTTCAGAGATTTACCTTAAACCCGCCGGTGAATATGTAGAAGTGGATAAGTCGGTAAATTTTTATACAGTCCTTGAAAGCGCAAAACGCAAAAATGAAGTCGCATTCGGATATCGAATTTCCAAAGATGCACATGATGTTAAAAAATGCTATGGAATAAAGGTAAATCCAATAAAATCAGATTATATTACCTTTTCTCAATGCGATAAAATAATCATTCTGGCTGAAAACTAAAAGATTTTTTTATTATTAAATCAAGATGGTATCTTTATAATTGCTGGAAGATACCATCTTTTTTTTTGTAAAAAGTAGAAAAAAATGAATTTTTATTAAAATAAAACACAATTTCTGTTTTTTTTAATTGCCAAATAATAAATATTTTAATATTTTAATAATAAACAATTAATTAATATATAAAAATTTGATTTTTAAAGGGGATAGTTTAGTCTTGGATACCTAAAAATCAAAGAACATCTAACCAAACAGGAGGTATGTTATGCCCGAAAAAATACCCGCAAAAGAAGGAACGTATATGAACAAACCGATAATGACAATTTATCCAGGACCAGGTGAACAATTTCCATTTACATTTGGTGTGTCTAAAGCACGCGCAATTCTTCAATACCTTGACGAAATTAAACAGTTCGTCGAGAAGTACGGAAAGAAAAATGAACAGCAGGATGCAAAGTAATCTTATGAAGTTTTAACCGATCACATTGTGGTCGGTTTTTTTATATCTGAGATGGCAGGACTACTAAATTTCCTTTCTTTTTATATTTTTCGATTTCATCCAGAAGAATATTCAATTCATCCGTTGATAAGTAAAATATTTTTTTGCCATCCGAATTATAAGAATGAAATTTAAATATAGAAATCATTTCTTCTTCGTTTTCAGATGGAATTTTTATATAATTTGATTTTTGTTTTAGTGTTATATCAGCTTTATTAAATTCGTCACGCAAGAAATTATAAAATGATGAATTATAAAGTTGTGATTTTTCGTCAATTAAAAATCCAGTACTTCCTCTGAATGTTTGCTTAATGTTATTTATTGATTCTCTAATCATTTCAGGTTCATAATCACTCGATAGAGAATATTTAGCGTCTTTTATATCATCATTGATTATGATCAAATATTCTTTGTCTGCCAATTTAATCTGTGAAACTATATTTTCAGAGGATATTGATGGAATCATAACGAAAGAAACAGGGAAAGCAAGATTTAAGATTATTTCTCTGTCGCTGTCTGATAAATCATTTATACCATAAACAATAAATGCAATAACATTTGTTGCGCGTTTTACTGAGTTTTCATAGGTTAAATAAGATTGAAATTTTAGTATTTTACCTGAATAAATCTTTAGAGTGGTTGTATTCTTTTTTTCTTCTGAAATTAAACTCACATTCTTCTTAAAAAATTCTTTATTCAAGTCATTCAGAAATATTGGGATATCAATGTCTTCAGGCACTTTTACTTTATACACACAATCAAGCGAGTCATAATCAAGATTAGAGAAATGAACCTTATCAATCCACTCGTTTTGTATTCCATATTCATCTAATTTCTTTAATACAATTTTTTCAATTTCGCTTTTTCTGATTTGATTTTTTGAACCCAGAATATCATTCTTAAATAAATCAATCGTAACAATGGTAAGTATTAAAAAAACGCAGATTCCAAATAAGATGTAAATTACTTTTAAGTTTTTCATTTTGATTATTTAATATAATTTAATATTTTTTGAATACCGAACACTGAATAATGATTTAAGAACCTCATCATTCGACATTCTTCAATCGTTATTCTATATTCATAATAATTTCTTTTTGAATACTGAACACCGAATATTAAAGAATGATTTACGGGCTTTTTTCATATTGAAACATAAATCGGTAATCTGATTCTTAGGTCAATGGAAATATATTCATTATTATAATAATGATTGTAATAGACAACCACATCAAGCAAGAACATGGAGAAACCGCCACCAATGTGAAATCCGAATTTTTGTGTTTCTTCTATATAATCATTTCGGTATCTATCAAGTTTGAATTCATGCTGTTTTATAAAATATCCCCAATTAATACCGCCTTCAATTATTGGCATAAGTATTACCACATTTTCAACAATTGGAGAAAAATAATATCGCACTCCTGCATTTAGGTAAATTAAATTTACCGAGTAAGCAGAATAATCGGAACCGCCATAAAAGTTTTGTCTACCCGGATTATGCTGATGTCCGACAGAACCATAAAGAAAGATCGGCAAAAACTCATTATCCGAATAAGAGAACGTTACCTGAACTCCAGTACCAAGGTTTTCCATTATCGAATTGTCGCCAACTGGTACTCTCGGTCCCACACCAAGATCCATAAATAATCCTTTTGCACTGCCAAATTTTATTAATTGACACTCAATATAGTTTGATGATAAAAGTAACAATAGAAAATTTAATGATATATATTTTATTTTTTCCATTTCTTATTATTTCTTTGCGATTTCGCGTCTTTGCGGTGAGAAAAAATTTATCCACATAAGATGCTACCACCATTAACATTCAGAATCTCACCATTTATATGTCTTGCCAAATCCGAGGCAAGAAACAAAATCGGACCTGCAATATCCTCAGCTGTTGCAATTCTACCAATTGGAATATCTTTTCTTACTTTTTCTTTATATTCTAAGTCGCTGAAAACTTCTGTGCACATATCAGTATCCACCCATCCCGGGGCTACGCAATTTATGTTGATATTATATTTTCCAAATTCAGCAGCAAGTGATTTCGTATAAGAAATCATTCCACCTTTTGAAGCAGCATAATGCGAGTGAAATGCTTCGCCTCTTTGTCCCGCTGTTGAAGATACGTTAATTATTTTACCGTAATTATTTTTTACCATTTGTGGTAAAACCGCTTTTGTAAATATAAACATACTTGTCAAATTTATCCTGATAGTTCTTTCCCAATTTTCTAAAGTCATACTATCCGCAGCACCATATTCCCAAATTCCTGCATTGTTTACTAAAATATCTATTGTTCCTAATTCCTTAATAAAGTGTCCAACAGCATCATTTATTTCCTGTTCGCTACTAACATCAACTTGACGATAAATATTTTTTCCTTTGCCGAAACATTCATTTGAAATTTTCTTAGCAATTTCCTTTTGAGTTCTGAAAGTAAAAGCAACATTTGCATTTGCTTGATAAAATAATTTTACACAGGCAGCACCAATACCTCTTGTACCTCCTGTTATTAAAACATTTTTGTCCTTAAAATCAATCATTTAATACCTCACATATTTTAATAAATACAAATTACAAAACCCAAATAACAAATGACAAGAAAACTTAGAAAAACTAAGTTCTTGTCATACTGAAGGCCGATTTATCGGACTGAAGTATCTCATATAATATGAGAAATGGGATATTTCGCTTTGCTCAATATGACATTGAGAGGTTTTGCAAAGTCTTTTACAAATAAATTTCAAAAAACAAATCAAAAACAAAATA
>JAFGPR010000251.1 GCA_016936095.1 Ignavibacteriales bacterium
AACAGGAATTAAATTATATGCTTGAAAGACAAAACCCAAATTATGTAAACGGAACTGAGATAATTCTTTTTTACTTTTTTTTGCTAATTCGGAATTCTTAAAAAATATTTTTCCACTTGTCGGGCTATCGAGAGCACCCAGTAAATTTAATAATGTGGTTTTTCCCGAACCTGAAGGACCGGCAATAACAACATATTCACCTTCGTTTATTTCCAAGTTAATATTTTTTAGTGCTTGAACAGGCACACCATTTTCTTGATATATCTTTTCCAAATTTTCTGTTTTAAATATTTCCATTATATTCACCTCTAAAATTTACACAAATTTCAATGCATTAACAGGTTGTAATTTAATTACTTTTATTGCGGGATAAATGGCTCCAAGAATACATACGAAAGGAATAATAAACAAAAGAAAAATTGTATTTTCCAAAGTCGGAATTGGATAAATTTTTGTCCCGATTCCCCAAGATTGTAAACCTTCAGCAAATATACTTAAATCAATTCCATAAATTGAAAAAGGTAAAAGGATTAATAATCCTGCGATAACACCAACTAAAGTACCGATGATTCCAACGCTTAAAGATTCTGTGATGAGCATTGAAAATATTTTTTTTGAACTCATTCCAATTGAAATTAAAATTCCAAATTCTTTGACGCGCTCATAAACAGCCATCAACATAATGTTAATAATTCCAAAAATTAATGCGATTGCAACGAATGAACTTATTACCCACGAAAATTGTTTATACATATCAATTTGCATTAACAGTAATGGAATAAGTTCTTCGAATGTCAAGACCTCAGAATCATTTGATAAATTTGCTCTAATTTTTTGTTTAATTTCGTTTGTATTCTTACTATCATCTAATAAAATTGCTATTTCGTGAATGTTATCGCCGATTTCTAATATTTCTTGTGCTTCTTTAAGATTGGTAAATACAGTTGAATTATCAAAATTTGAATTAGGGGTTTGGAAAATTCCTACAATTCGGAATGCATTTGAATTTATATCACCCTGGAAAGAATTTACCATCGTAACAATTTTATCACCGACATCAACATTTAATTTTTTTGCTAATTCATTTCCTATTATTATTTCTCCTAATTTTCCTGATAGGTTTTCTCCTTTTATAATACACTGATGAATAATCGTAACTTTTTTTTCGTCATCAGGAAAAATTCCATTAAGGAAAATACCGGAAGAATTCGTCGCACTTGAAATTAAACCAAAAGAAATTACTCGCTTGCTATATCCTTTAATTTGTTTCTCTTTTTTTATAATTTTCTCTGCTCCCTTGTAATTGGAAATGTAATTTTGAACAATTTTATCATCAAGAAAACCTGCTTTGTGGATTTGAATATGTGAAGTGTTCAAATTTATTTGATTATTGAGCATCTGAATCAGAGAACCATTTGATAATCCATCCATAAAAATTGTTGCCGCTATTCCAATAACGATTGACACAAGAACAATTATTGTTCGTCTTTTATTTCTCCAAATATTTCGCCATGCAATTTTTATTAACATATAAACTCAAAATTAATATAATAAAACGCAGATGCCGCCGATTTAGCAGATTAGCGCTGATTGTTTAAGTATATCTAATTCCTTTTAATGGTTCCAACTTAAATAATTTGTAAGCAGGATAAAGGAAAACAACAAACGATACAATAAGAACTGTAAGTGAAGTATTAACAAAAATTGATAATTTGTTTGTTGAAGTAAGGATTGGCAAAAATCCATACTCCTCATACATTGCTGCAAATTCACCCGTAAATGTAATAGGATTATTGATAATGTAATGATTTATTGCCCAACCAATAATATTTCCTATGATTAATCCAATGAGTAGGATAAACACAGTCTCGAAAAAAACAATATAAGTTAATTTTTTGTTTGGTATTCCGACTGCAAGTGCGATCCCGAATTCTTTGAATCTTTCTGTAACAGACATTAGAACAGTATTCAAAATTCCAAACGCCACAACAAGAATTAATATACCGAGCATAAGAATTCCGCTTACATTATCAAGCTCAATTGCCTGTTTGAATTCTGGCATAATTTGCTCCCAAGATAGAACAGCAATATCTTTATCGTAAAATATTTCATTCAAATTATTTTTGATATCATTTATTTCATCAATGCTCGATAGTTTTATCGCAACAGAATGTATTTTTCCACCATACAATGCAAGTAGCTCTTGAGATGTTTTCAAACCCATAAAAATAGTCATTCCATCAAATTCTTTTGAACCTGTTTTGATTGAGCCAACAATTTTAAATTTCATATTACCTAATGAACCATCAAATCCCTGAGATAAAATTACAACTTCATCTCCAATATTTGCTTTCAGGTTTTCAAGTAATTTATATCCCACTACAATTTCATTTAAAGTATCAGATTCAAAAATTTTTCCTTTGTTGATTTTAGTCAAAATTGTTGAAACTTTGTTTTCCTGTTTCGGGTTGACGCCAAAAATTGCTGCACCATAAGATTTATCATTAAAACAAATTAAGCCATTTGCATATACTCTTTGTGAGTGGCTGATAATTTCAGGGATAGAATTGAGTTTTTCTTCAAGTTCAGTTGTCCATTTGAAAGATTTGTTTATTGAGGGATTATCCAAATATTCTTTATGCTGAATTTGTAAATAAGCCGGAAACATATCAACGATATTAGTGATATTATATTCGTAAACTCCAAGTTGCATACCTCTCATTGCAATAGTTATTAGTGTTGCGAAAGAAATTGCGAGTAGAGTAAGAATAGTTCTTCGTTTATTTCGCCACAAATTTCGCCAAGCAAGCTTGATTAGTAAAAACAATTTAATTTCCTCG
>JAFGPR010000252.1 GCA_016936095.1 Ignavibacteriales bacterium
AAATTGAGTTGATATTTCCATATTTGCAATATTTAAGTTTTATATTGACGTTTACTTCATAGGCGGAATTTACAATTACGCCCAACGGTCAGCGGTATGCGCAGTGCGGGATTCAAAGCGCTAACTTGTCAAGTTACTGCAAGTTTTATTAAAGGAGCTGTAAATAGAACAAGCACAACACCCCGCATTGCGTATGACCGCTTGTTAGGCACTGGCGGTTATTGCTTTCAATCATTATATCTATCGTATTTGACTAATAAGTCAGTATTGATTTGGAGCGGGAAGGGCGAAAAGGCTCTATGGCAAAATTAGCATGAAGCGTTGGCTTGTGTGTTTTGCCAATGTGCCTTGCAGCGAAGGGTTGATTCTATTCATCACCTTGAGGTTTGAATTCTATCAATTTTAGGTCATAATCTACTAGTTGAGTCATAAATCGACTTTGAATTCTTCTTTTCAAGTCAGGAATATTTGGTAACGGAACATACAAAATAGCTTTATTGTTATCAACAGCCTCATTATATACTTCATATCCACTGGATTTAAGTAATTCAATGAAACCAACAATATTACTTTTACTATTTGTTTCTAATAAAATTGATATTAAAATGTCATTTTTAATACTTGTTTTGAGTATTTCTTCATTGTATGGCTTTAAATCCTTTACTTCATCAATTGTGTCCTGCTTAATCTTTATCTCAATATAATTATTTGCATATTCAAGGAATTTGAAAGGTTGATACATATAAAATTGGTTATTAACAGTATCATAGAATTCTTTTCGTAATTCAGGACGAGGACCAATTACCTTTCCAGAATTTAATAACCACCAATCTTCTTTTCTATCATCGGAAATAAATATAACAGGTAGGTTCTTTTCTTTGGCATAATCCAATATTTGATTCCATATAACTAAATCACCAAATTTATTAGGTTCCGGTTTAGACTTGTCCTGATACCCAGGAGGAATTTTATCAGCATATCTCTTAATCCCTTTTGAATAAATATCTTTTAATTTTTCATCAGAAAAATTATTCCCTACTTTATTCTCAAATAAAACAGTAATCCGACTTAAAACATTATCATCAATAATTTTATCATTAAAGATCTGCATTTTTTCGTCAAGGTCTTTAGTAACTTTTTCAAGAATTAAAGAAAATTCATCTTGAAGCGTTTGACTTAGAAAGGGATTTCTTGAATCACTTATTAATGTATCATAAATATCTTTAATTTTTAAAGAAGATTCATAATAAATCTTGGCTTGCTGATTTATTACTGATAATCTATCGTCGTGAAATTCTTTACCTATTTGAAAAGGAATCCAAACTCTTTCCTTAATTTTTTCAAGAATATCGAAAAACACTTTAACAGTATTCTCAGAATACCTATAAAAATTTAATAATGTATTTGTATCAAATATAAATATGGCAGAATCCCATAGCTTCTTAAATTCCGAATTTGATAGTTTATAATATTCTTGAAATTTATTGTACATATCTATTATTTATGTTTCAGCCAAAAAGCAATAACAGCTTTCTCAAATTCTTCTTTAGATTTAACCTTTTTCATTTGATTTATTACCGACTTGATATCTTTAATTATATCAAGCTTATTAGCTTTTATTTTTGAAATTGATGCACCTGAAAGAATTAACCATAAAGCATAAAAATTTTGTGCAGTTCTTCTTGAACGCTCAACATTAAGTAAATCGTCAAAATTTTCGTTTTTTGCATTTACCGAAGTTTTATCATCATTTGAAACCAATAATAATATTTTCTGTAAAAATGAAGTTTCTAAGCTTTGACACTGTTTTAAGAAATCAGTACGTAATTCGTGATTATCGAGAATTTTTGTAATATCATTTTTTGATTTAATTCTAATATTTATTTGGTCACCAATTTTATATACATCAAGATAAGAAGATATTAATTCAAATGATTTCACTTTATTATATAATACATACTCCAAATAGACCAAGTACATTAACAATCCTTCGTTTTCCATTCGTGAGTTGTTTTTCCTCAAATAAAACCAACCTTTATTTTTCTCATAAATCCCTTTAACGGATTCAATTATTTCCCTATCAACATAGGAATTCCACATTTCAAAAGTATTATCCTTAATTGGATATGGTTTATAATTAAGACGAATAAACAAATCAATTGGGTCAAAATCTTTATTATTTTTGTAATCTATTTCTATAATCCATAAATCATAGTCAAGTATTCTATCTTGAATCAAGCTAGGTAATTGCCCGAATTTTTTGGCATTAAATCCTTTTAATATGCCATTTTTTAAGTTAAGTGAATATTCGTTTTTAACAGATTTTACTAATTTTTTATTTTCATCAAGATAACTTTTCCCTAGAAAACCTAAAATCGACAGTAGTCTTTGCTGACCATCAACTACTTCTGATACGCCATCCTCTCTTTTAAACACAAAAATAGGTGGTAATTTAATCCCCAATAAGATACTTTCAATAATTGCTGAAGATTTAAGTTTATTTATTACTTCATTCCTTTGATAAATAGGTCTTATTAAAAATCGTTGATTTTTCATTTGTCTACAAATATCATCTATAGCAAATGATGATGCATCAGGTTTATTTAGTCTAAGTGTTTCAAATTTGGATAATGTGTCCGTATCAGTTTTCTGGATACTTATTTCAGCATTTGCCTTTTTAAAGTCTTCGTTGTTTCTTAAATAATTTGAGAAGCTAATATTTAAGTTATCTTCAAAAAATTTTGAGGTAATAGAAAAACGCGCAAAAATCTGAGGCGCAAATGAACTTCTATCAGTAGGGAAGCTTTCTATATTAAATTTGATATAATCAATAAGCTTTGTCTTAAATTGTTTTGTTTCAACCTTACTTAGTTCAACACTCTCATTTTCCACTATTGACAAACACCAATATAGACATTCAAAAATCAAACGATTAGTGACAATATTGGTCCTAACTAAACCACTTTTGATTTCTTTCAAATAATTAATTTTTCGTATAAATGAATTAAAAATTGATTCTACATCATCCTGATTGTCTACAGATTCCGACAAGTTCTCATAAAACTTATTAATTATCTCATCTTTCTTTGCGGCGTAATAACTGATTGGAATTAAATGTAATACAATCAATTGACGAATCTTTTTTAGTAAAATTTCAATATTTTCATTTTCGAAATGAAATACATCTCTTATTGAAGAAAGGATAATGGCATCTTCTTTTAATGTTCTCTTAAAATATCCATTTAAATCATCTTCAATATATTTTGCTTTATCAATCTCAGTAGGTTTCAATGGCGTAATGCCAGAATTATAACGTTTGAATATTTCCTTTTTAACAATATCTTCAATGTCAAATTGTGTTTCAGGTATCGTATGAAAACTAAATTCAATTATACGCAATTTGGTATCCCAAATTGTATCTTTAAGTTCCTTTAAATCATTAAAATTATGATTTGCTAAATCTTTAAGTTTTAGTAAACCTCCTTTTCTAAGTTTAAAATCATTGTTTACAAACTTGTAAATTGTCTCATATCTTTGTCGTCCATCAATGACCTCTATTGAATCACCCGAATTAAAGAAGATTAAAGGTGGAATTTCGGTACCTAATAAAATACTCTCAATAAAATAAGAAGCTTTTTCATTGTCCCAAACATAATTCCTTTGATATGGAGGTTTATAATTTGTCTTATCAAATCTTCTTTTATTATTGAATAAAGTTTCAATAGCCATTACTTTAGGCTCAACTTTTATATGGTTTTTAAATATATTTTCTATTTCTAAATCTTTACTCATAATATTTGAAAGTTAATTTATAGCAAAATACAATTTTTTATCCAAATAACAATCAGTCTCACTAATATCCAAAGCGGGGTGGCATAGAAAGCAAGTGTGTGGAAGCGAAGGGACGGTCGTGGGATGGGCTGGAACACTCTTGCTTTGTGGGTTGGCTATCATTTTGTTTGTCTTTTTAATGATTAAGATTCATTGTTGTTCGGTCGTTCTTCCGCTTGTGCCTAACGGACGGCGGTATGCGCAGTTGCCGATTCATGGGCGCTTTCGTTTCGGGTTACCCGCAATTTAGCCAAGTGAACTGACATTAG
>JAFGPR010000253.1 GCA_016936095.1 Ignavibacteriales bacterium
AATTTGTATTTACCAGATGGTATATTTGAATAGGATGCAATTCGATTAAGTGAATTTGTATAATTCCAATTCTTCTCGAAGGGTTCAAGAATGTATGCATAATTATTTTCATTAGGATTTATATAATCTAATGCTGAAAACTTAAAAGTAAAATAATTCTCATCATAATTTAATCTAATTGAATTTACTTCTCCTTTTATTGGAACATCGAAAATGTTAATCTCTGTAATTTCTATTGGAGGTATATATGAATTTGTTTTTAAACTATCTGGATAAAAATGATTTATTCCATTTATCCCACCAAAATATAATTCACCTTTTTTGTTTTTATAATATGCACCGCCACTAAATTCTAAGCTCTGTAATCCATCAGCTAGTTCATAATTACTAAGCTGACCAGTAACCTCGTTATACATATAAATTCCATTATCTGTACTCAGCCAAAGATTTTTATTGTTATCCTCAAGAATACCATACATTGATTGACTCGCAAATTCTTTGTCAACAATTATATGCGTAAAGATTTCAGTTTCTTTGTCAAATTTATTTAATCCTCCTCCGAATGTTCCGACCCACAAAGTATTATCCTCGTTTTCGAGTATCGAAAGAACTCTATCATCAGAAATTGTTGTGGAATTGCTGATATCATTTCTATATCTTTTAAATTTTCCAGTATCCTTATAAAATTTATTTAATCCTCCTCCAAATGTTCCTATCCATAATATACCATCCTTATCTTCATAAATTTTATAAATACGATTATTACTTAAACTACTTGAATCATTTGGATTATGAAGATAATGTCTAAATTTTATTGAGTTGTTCTTGTTGATTGTTGAATCTAAATAGAAATAATTTAAGCCACCACCAAATGTTCCAACCCAAACAATTGAATTTTTGTCGATATGTATAGTTTGAATTTGATTATTGTTAATGCTTGATTTATCAGTAGGATTATGCGTAAAATGATAAAATTTATTTGTTTCCCGAATGTATTTATTTAAGCCATTATTATACGTGCCAATCCAGACGTCGTTATTTTTATCGAATGCAATTGTACGGATATGATTATCATTTATACTATTATCGTTTTGTGGGTTATACATAAAAGTTTCACAATCACCATTTATAATATTATGTTTTGTCAAACCACCACGAAAAGTACCTATCCAAATCTCATCATCATTTTCAGAATTTATGGACCAAATAATATTATCATTAATGCAAATAGATCTACTATCAAGTATGTTGAATTTTTTATTTGTCTTCTGCAGGATATCAATTCCTTCTCCTAAATGTGTTCCAATCCAGATTGTGTTTGCTCTATCAATATTTAAAGAAATTATATCATTATTGGAAATAGAATTTTGATCTGGACGACTAATAAATCTTGTAAAATTTTCTGTCTTGAAATCCAACCTGTTTAATCCACCTCCAAAAGTACCAATCCACAAATATTCATTTTCCTCACTTATCGCCATAATAGAATTACTGCTTATACTATTAATATTGTTTGGTTCATAAAAATACTTTTTTAAAAATGCATGGTCAGGGTTTCTATATTTCTCAGAAGAAACTAATTTATTCAATCCAGAAGAATATGTTCCAAACCAAAGAGAATTAAATTTATCTTCATATATTGTAGTTATGTGATTCTCAGATATTGTATTCCTAAAATTATCATTATGGTAATAATGTACGAAATGTAAATTATATTTAACAAGTGAATGGTTGTACCATTTCATATCAATATTAATTATTGCTCTATTAATTCCACCACCGATGGTAGCAATCCAAATTTCTTCATCAGAATCAATTAAAATATCGGTAATATTATTTGAACTTAAACTTGTTGAATCATTTTCAATGTAAAAAAAATGTTCGCTATTACCTGTTTTTTTATTAAATCTAAATAGACCATTTTGCCAAGTTCCTATCCAAAGATATCCATATTTATCTTCAACAATTGATGTGATTGTATTTGGATTATTTCTTGAAAATACGATTGGAAAATTATTTTCGAGATTATTATTATATTGAAAGTTTTTATCAATTTGGAAGAAATATTTAATAAAATTTCCAGTTTCTCGTTCAAATTTGTTTAATATTCCTTTAACGGTGCCAATCCAAATTACTCCATACTTGTCCTCATATAATGTTGTAATTCCATCATCTGAAAGCGATGTTGAGTCGGATGGATCATAGTTATATATCTTAAATGAGTATCCATCATATCTATTTAATCCGTTAATTGTACCAAACCAAAGATATCCGTGACTATCTTGAAGAATTGTATTTATTGTGCTTTGAGATAGACCATCTTCAACAGTAAGATGCTTTATGTTGTAATTTTTATATTCATCTTGTGAATAAGTAGAAAAGCAATAAAAATAAAGAATTAGAAAAAATATAAAATTATTTCTTTTAAGTGAAAACATATATCTCTTAGACGATTTTATACGAAATTTGTTTTTATTTATAATACAAAATTTTTTTTTATCTTGCAATTAAAATTAAAAGAAATTTTTAGTAAAATAATGAGTTATGTAATCTCTGCTTTAATAGGATTTATTTTAGGTTCGCTTCCGACTGCTTATTTGCTTACAAAAAAAGTAAAGGGAATCGACATAACAAAAGAAGGTTCAAAAAATGTTGGTGCTTTCAATACTTATGATGTAACAAAATCAAAATTACTTGGAATAATTGTCTTTATAATTGATTTTGCAAAGGGTTTTTTTGCAGTTTTAATTGTTATTATATTATTTCCAAGTGATCCAATTTTGCCGATGTTGGCTCTTTTTTGTGCAGTATTAAGTCATTGTTTCAATGTTTGGATAAAATTCAAGGGCGGGAGAGGTCTGGCAACTACTGCAGGTGGATTAATTATTGTATCAATCCCTGTTTTATGTTTATGGTTACTTTTATGGGTCATATCTTTTGCATACAAAAAAAATATTATTTTTAGTAATTTTGTAACGACATTTCTAGTCGGAATTTTGTGTATAACGAATAATGAAACTCTTCTAAAATGGAGTGAAAATTTTCAAATAATAAGAAATGACTTGACCGATCAAGTTATTTTATTTACTGGATTATTTATCCTTTTGTGTTTAGTTATTTTAGTTAAACATATTTCACCAATAAGAGAATGGATAGCAACTAACAAAAATATTAGGAATAAAAATCATGAAAGATTATAAAACAATAATTATTACATCAACCGTAACAATGTTTGTTGTTGCAGTGATATTTGGCTTTATCCATTTTCAGAATCAAGATTCATTTTCAAGTTCTGAAAATGATGAATCATATATTATTGTTCCGAGCAAACAGAATGATGTCCTGGATAAAAAAATAAGAGAGACATTAAACGATGATATTTATTCATCAAGATCTAATCTAATAACTAAGACTGTAGCTAAAATAAGTCCGGCAATTGTTGGAATTAATGTTATTGAAATTAGGGAGGTTCGTGATCCTTTCTTCCAAGATCCTTTTTTTCAATATTTTGGTCCTGTCTATAAACAAAAAGTTCAAGGACTTGGTTCTGGTTTTCTTGTTTCATCAGATGGATATATAATTACAAACCACCACGTTGCCGGTACTGCTATTAAAATAGTTGTTACTACAACAGATGGGAAACAATATGATGCACAAGTTGTTGGAACCGATCAAGTCTCCGATATTTGTCTGTTGAAAATTGAAGGTGATAATTTACCTTATGTTAAATTTGGTAACTCTGATGATATTATTATTGGTGAATGGGTAATAGCTTTTGGTAATCCATTTGGATTATTTGATGTAAATATAAAACCAACAGTTACAGTTGGTGTCGTTAGTGCCACAAAAATGAATCTTGGTATCTACAATCAAAGTTCGTATATTGATATGATACAAACCGATGCAGCTATTAATTCTGGAAATAGTGGTGGTGCGTTAGTAAATAGTGTTGGTGAGGTTATAGGAATGAATACAATTATTTATACTGCAGGTTCTTCAGGAAATATCGGGCTTGGTTTTGCAATTCCGTCTAATAAGATTAAAAGAATTATGAGTGAATTAAAAGAGCAAGGAAAAATTGAACGAGATTTTTGGACTGGTATAAGAATTCAACCCATTGATGAAAGTATTGCTAAATATTACAAATTGCCAAATACAAGAGGAGTTATAATTACAAGTATAGATAAAAAATCTCCAGCTGATAAAGCAGGTTTGAAAGTGGAAGATATTATTCTCGAGGTAGATAATTATCAAATTATTGATGATAAAACAATTATAGGTGTTATACAAGAATACAAAGCTGGGGATATCATTACTTTTAAGATAAAAAGGGGCGAGGAAATATTTACAACCAAAATGCTATTGGAAAAGAAATGATTGAAAGATATACACGTCCGGAAATGGGAAAAGTATGGGAAGACGAATTTAAATTTTCCACTTGGTTAAAAATTGAAATTCTTGCCTGCGAAGCAAGAGTTGAAATGGGCGAAATACCTAAAGAGGATTTGGAAATAATCAAAGATAAAGCAAGTTTTAATGTAGAGCGGATTTTAGAAATTGAAAATACTACGAAGCACGATGTAATTGCTTTTTTAACAAATGTTGCTGAATCAATTGGACCTGTTTCTCGACATATACATTATGGAATGACATCTTCTGATATTCTTGATACAACATTGGCATACCAGATGAAAATTGCAGGAGAACTATTATTGACCGATTTGGAAAAGCTGAAAGATGTCTTGAAACGTAGAGCAATGGAAAATAAAAAGACAATTTGCATTGGACGAAGTCACGGAATTCATGCTGAACCAACATCTATGGGATTGAAATTTCTGTTATGGTACGAAGAATGTAAGAGAAATATTTTTCGATTAAAAAATTCGATAAAGACAATCAGTGTAGGGCAAATATCTGGAGCAGTCGGAACATTTGACCACTTATCACCCAAGATTGAGGAATATGTTTGTGAAAAGATGGGGTTACTTCCTGCTAATGTTACAACTCAGGTTATTCAAAGGGATAGACACGCTGAATTCTTAACGACACTTGCAATTATTGGCGCTTCACTTGAAAAAATTGCTGTGGAAATTCGGCATTTGCAACGAACTGAGGTTTTAGAAGCAGAAGAATATTTTTCCGCAGGGCAAAAAGGCTCTTCGGCAATGCCTCATAAAAGAAATCCAATAATAAGCGAAAGGATAACAGGACTTGCTCGCTTACTAAGAGGTAATGCAATTGCTTCACTGGAAAATGTTGCACTATGGCATGAAAGGGATATCTCACATTCCTCAGTGGAAAGAGTGATAATCCCCGATAGCTGCATAATTCTTGACTACATTCTTGATTTGGTTATTAATTTAGTTGATAGATTAATTTTGTATCCTGAAAATATGTTGAAAAATCTTGATATTACAAGGGGATTAATTTTTTCTCAAAAGGTATTATTAAAACTAACAGAAAAAAATATTACACGTGAAAATGCCTATCGAATAGTTCAAACTGCGGCTATGGATGTTTGGAAAGATGAAAGCAAAAATCTTAAAGATGAATTATTAAAATCAAAAGAAATTACAAATAAAATCACCAAAGAAGAAATAGAGGAGATTTTCGCTAAAGATAGTATGCTTAAAAACATTGATTATATTTTTGAAAGATCATTAAAGAGTGAATAAATGCAAATAGTTGCTTTTATCGTTTTTGTCTTAAGTATATTTTTCCTTATTGCAGCGGTAAATGATTTAATTACAGGTGGTAAAGGGAAAACAGATGCTGGAGTAGTTTACGGTCTTTACATCTTTTTTATAATTATTGGTGGTGGGATGTTATACATTTTTTCTGAAAGGTATGAGTATGGTTTAGGTTATTGTATAATTATATTTTGTTTGACTTCATTAATAATTCTAAGTAAAAAGAAAAAATATTTTCCAAAGAAATTGTTGGGATTTATAAAATCAAAAAACGGAAGTGTAACAGTTATTGAAGTAGTGACGGAATTTAATTTATCTCCAGATGATGCAAAGAACAAACTAGATGACCTTTGTACGAAAATCGGAGGGGAGATAAATATTTCTGATAAAGGAGTGATGATTTATTCTTTCTACGGTTTTATTAGTGATATAGAAAAGAAAAATATAATTCAAACAAGTAATATTGATAATTAAAATGAGAATAAAATGATTTTAATTGACGGCAAGAAAGTAGCAGAAGAAATTAAACAGAATATCAAAATCCAAATATCAGAACTGAAGGAAGAGAATAATAAGTTACCCGGACTTGTAACAATTATTGTTGGAGATAATCCTGCTTCGCAAGTATATGTAAATATGAAAAGTAAAACTTGTATTGAACTAGGTATGAATTCCAAAGTTGAGCAACTTGATGGAAATATTAGCGAAGAAGTACTGTTAACAATAATTGATAAATACAATAAAGATGAAAATTTTCATGGGATATTAGTGCAACTTCCTTTGCCAAAACACATAGATGAAGATAAAGTCATCGAGAAAATTATACCAGAAAAAGATGTTGATGGATTTCATCCGATAAATGTTGGTAATCTAGTTATTGGTAAGGATACACTTTTTCCATGTACTCCCTATGGTATATTAAAATTATTAGAAAAATATCATATCGAAACAAAAGGAAGACATGTTGTAGTAGTTGGTAGAAGTAACATTGTTGGTAAACCTGTTGCAAATTTATTGCTTCAAAAGAAAGATAATGCGAACGCTATTGTGACCGTTTGCCATTCTGCAACTTCTGATATTTCTAAATATACAAAACAAGCAGATATTTTAATTGCTGCAATGGGGAAACCGAAATTCATTACAGAAAACATGGTAAAAGAAAATGCGGTTGTAGTTGATGTTGGTACGAATAGAGTTGACGATCCAACTGCAAAAAAAGGATACCGAATTGTTGGTGATGTAGATTTCGACAATGTATCGAAAAAAGTTAGTCATATAACACCAGTTCCCGGTGGTGTTGGCCCAATGACAATTGCGATGTTAATGTATAATACTTTAAAAGCATATCAGAGAAAAAATAATTTATAATTAATTAATAAAATGTTATGACAGATATAGAGCAAATAGTACAGCAAGTATTTACAGAAAAAGCCATTCACGATTTTTACAAGTCGGATAAAACTTGTAATGGTTGGGAAAGAAACATTATCGACCAACCGCTTGCAGTTGAAAATATTATTAATAATGGCGCAGAACGAATTGCAGCTGGCATTGGAATTGGGGAACAATTATCAAATCAAGCATTAGCCCATTTAATTGATCATACCTTGTTAAGACCTGATGCGAAAGTTGACGAAATTAGGAAACTTTGCGAAGAAGCAAAAAAATACGAGTTTGCTTCTGTCTGTATTAATCCTTGTTTCGTTGCTTTATGTTCTGAATTATTAAAGGGAACAGCAGTAAAAGTATGTACAGTTATTGGCTTTCCCTTAGGGGCAACAACAACCGAAACAAAAAGATACGAAGCGGAACAAGCATTAAAAAATGGTGCAACTGAACTTGATATGGTAATAAATGTAGGAAATTTGAAGCAAGGTAACTATGATTATGTATTTGAAGATATTAATCAGATAGTACTAATCGCAAAAAGGTATCGTTCTATTGTTAAGGTAATAATCGAAACTGCTCTTTTAACTGATGAAGAAAAAATTAAAGCATGTCTTATAAGTAAAAAAGCTAAAGCTGATTTTGTCAAGACATCAACAGGATTCAGTAAAGGTGGTGCAACTGCAGGTGATATTGCTCTTATGAGATATGTAGTGGGTAGTGCTGTTGGAGTAAAAGCAAGTGGAGGTGTGAAAACTCTTGAGGACGCTAAGAAGATGATTGATAGTGGTGCCGATAGGATTGGTGCAAGTGCAAGTGTTAGAATTGTTACGAGTTGATTTTTTATGGTTCTTGATTTAATTGTTTCAAAAGATATTGATGGCTTTACTGCATTCGTCCCATCAATCAAAGGGTGCGAAAGTTGGGACAATAATGAGGAGGAAGCGATCACAAAATCTATCCAATTATTAAGATTTTATCTAGAACTCTCCAATAATCAAAAAATTAATATTGATTTTGTAAGAAAAGAAGAGAATAGAAATATTTATAAGTTGATTTTTGATATACTTATTAAATAATTTTTGTACTTTTTATTAGATTAGAAATTGACATTTTGTTTATAAATTAATATTTTCTAATTGTGAAAATATTTTTTTTATTATTAAATTATTATAAAAATTAATAATATTTAATTTTTATTAATAGTATTGAATAAGTAGTTCTTTGAATTTTTCTAAATTATTGAATTCTTTTTTTTATTCATAATCTTTACAGGGGGCTGAAAGATGAAAGTAAAAAACAAATTTTATTTTATTATATTCTTTATTTTTTATTTATTTAATTACATCTTACCGCAAGAAGACCTCTCGAAAGAGATCAAATTAAATTTCAATCAAAATACATTTACAATAGTCCAAGGATTTGAACCTGAATATTCAATGATCGACTTTACATCGAACAACTATTTCCTTAAGGAAGATATAGCTAATCCAGAACTACCTTACAAGTCAGTTAATTTATTAGTTGAAAGAAATGCAAAATTCATTGATTTGAATTATTCATATTCCACCATTCTCTTTGCGGAAAATATTATTTTGCAACCTGGTCAACCATTTTTTCCCACTTCAATGAGTAACTTAGTTTGCAATCTAGTCTCAGCAAACGATAGCGTTTATTCATCCAATGATCCTTTTCCCAAATCTACAGTAGAATATATTGATAAGCAATCAATGAGCAATTATACTTATTTCACGTTTTTGGTGTCACCTTTTATTTATTATCCTAAAGAAAAAAAACTTTATATTATAGAAGAAATAAATATAATAGTTCATTACGGCATTGAACCGACTTTCTCTGAATTTCGAAGAGATAATGGAATTTTTGATAATTTAATATCACAAATAGTAATTAACAAAGAGGACATAAATAGTCTTAATGCACAAATTACAGAGTCAGCAGAGTGTGAATATTTGATAATTACATCTGAAAATTTAAAAGAATATTTCCAGCCTTTAGCCGAGTGGAAAATTAAGAAAGGTATCACTACAGAAATAAAATCTGTTGAGGACATATATTTAAATTATTCTGGTGAAAGTGAACAATTAATGATTAAAAACTGTATTTATGATTATTATAAAAATAGAGGAACGATGTGGATATTATTGGGAGGCGACAATACAGTTGTTCCTGTTTTCCTTGCATATTGTTTTCAAGGTATATATACAGACACACTCAAACCATGTGACCTGTACTATACTTGTTTTGATAAGCAATTTGATTGGAATGCTGATGGTGATATTAGATATGGAGAACCTGAGGATAATATTGATATATCTCATGAAGTTATAATAGGTAGAGCACCAGTTAGGACTGCTTCACATGTTACAGCATTTGTAAATAAAACATTAAATTATGAGGTTTCTCCCACGACTTCAAATTTCATTGAGGAATTCTTATTGTGTGGAGTGAGGTTATTTGGAATTTACGATGGGAGAAGTGACTCAGAATTAAAATGTGAAAAGATGCGAACTGAATATATACATCCAAATTGGAGTGGGAATACCTATGGGTTTTATGATACAAATACAGATTTTGGTGGTCCTTCCTATGAGGTTTCAAAAGTCAATTTTGCATATCAAATGAATTTAGGTTATCATTTTTTATATTTTTCAGGTCATGGAGCATCATATGGTGTTCCTCTTGAAGTTAGCGATTTTGTGAATTCAGACGCAGCTAATTTAATGAATCTACATGAACAGGGTGTTATTCTAACTAATTCTTGTCATACAAATAATTTCAATGCAACAAGTGATCCTTGTTACAGTGAAGCCTATCTTCGAAATTCAAATGGTGGTGCGGTTGCATATTGGGGAAGTTCAAGTTACGGTTGGGATCTTTTTCGAGGTGATCACGGACCGTCCACATTATTAGTTGATTATTTTTTATTAGGATTATTTAATGGGTTACCTAATACTAATCAGCGTAATATTGGAATTCTCACATCTATCGCCAAAAATAATTTTATCCCTTTAGCAAATCAAAGTATTTACCGTAGCTTAATTTTTGCTCAGAATCTAGTTGGTGATCCAGAATTGAATTTATTTACCTATAATCCAATACAGATAATTGCTGAACACTCAATGACAATTCCACATAATTCATCAAATTTAAGTATAAAAAATTCAAATTGTATGAATGGTATAGCTGCATTATCGAGCGATGGAGTTGTCTTGGGAAAGGCAATAGTTGAGAATGGTAACGGTATAATCACTTTCAATCCAATCAATGAAATTGGAAGAGATATTACTTTAACGATAACAGGTCATAATTACATACCCTATATCACACAATTGACAACAACCAGTGAATTTACATCTATAAATAAAAATGAATTTCCATCTGTAAATTCAGGTTCATGTGAATTTGCAGATATTAATTCAGATGGTGATTTAGATTTAATTATAATTGGCGATTCTTGTGGTTTTACAAAGACAAAACTTTTTATAAACTATAGTGATTTTGAATTTATTGAAACTGGATTGATTTTTCTGGTTGGTAATAATAATAAGAATGATGAAACATTAAGTGATACATTTATCGGAGTATCTGCTGGGGATTTAGATTTTGGTGACTATGATAATGATGGTGATAGTGATCTACTACTAACAGGCTATAATGATGAATTAGGTTATGTAAGTGTAGTTTACGAAAATAGCATTAATTCATTTATACTAAGAGATGACATTGAATTAAGAGGTGTCTATCTTTCTTATTGTTCGTGGATAGATTTTGATAACGATGGTGATTTAGATATATTTATTTTTGGTAAAGATAGTGATAGTAAAGTAATATCAAGAATATATGAAAATATAGGCAACAACCAATTTAGTGAGAGACAAGAAATTGACATAGTAGATTTATATAGTGGAGCAGCTGATTGGGGCGACTTTGATAATGATGGTGATTTGGATTTAATAATAATGGGTTTGAATGATGAAGATGCGCCATACGCTGCAATTTATGTTAATAACGGATTAGGTGTTTTTAATAATTCGGGGATACCAATTCCAAAACTATATAATGGTTCAGTTAGTTGGTGTGATTATAATAATGATGGTTATTTAGATTTTATTATTTCTGGTTTAGATGAAAATAATGAGATAATTACGCAGTTTTTTAAAAATGTGAATAATTCGTTTGAAACTGATAATGACAGTCAAATATTACCCGTTTATAATTCTTCATTATCTTTTGGAGATTATGATAATGATGGAGATTCTGATTTATTGTTACATGGATTTAATAAACAATGGAAAAATAAATTATATAAAAATGGAAATGGAAAGTTTGAAGAAACAGAAACCAGTTTTGCTCAATATATAGATGGATTCATTCAATTTATAGATTTAGATGCTGACGGAGATTTGGATATATTCTCAGGTGGTTTTAAATATCCAAGTTTAAAAGAATCAAGCGGACCTATCTATTCAAATAATACTTCAAATATAAACACAAAACCAACTGCGCCTAATGAATTATTCTATAAAACATTAAAAGACAGGACAACTCTATCTTGGTCGAGAGGTTTAGATTTTGAAACTGAGGGAAAAGGTTTGTCATATAATATTTATTTACGACGGGATAATCATCAATTTATCACAAATATAAAAGATACATTGAAGACATTCTATGAGCTTCAACCGGGTAAGTATTATTGGAGTGTTCAAACTGTTGACACTGGATATGAATATTCGGATTTTGCAGAAGAACAAATATTTCTAATATCGGAAAAAATTTATTTGAATCTAAAAATTTATTTAGAAGGTGCATATAGATAATATTATCTTTGCATACTAAAAAAAATAAATTTATGAAAATATTCACTACAGACAGAAGATATAATAAAATTAAACAAGTTGTTACCCAAAGGCAACATTCCTTAAGAGTTGTGATTGAAAACATTCATGACCCGCATAATGTGAGCGCGATTTTTAGGACTTGTGATGCAATGGGAGTTTATAAAATATCTTTGATCTACAACGATGAAGTATTTCCAAAAATCAGCAAAACATCCTCGTCATCTGCGTTAAAATGGGTGGAAAAAGATAAATTCAAAAAAGTTGAAACTTGCTTTAAATCACTTAAAAAAGAAGGATTTAAAATTTATTCAACATTAGTGTCCAAGAACGCTATTAATTTTTACAAACTGGATTTAACAGAAAAAATTGCGATTGTTATGGGGAACGAAAGCAGGGGAGTATCGGAGGAAGCAGCAAAATTATCTGATAAATGTATTTATATTCCCATGTATGGGATGGTTGAAAGTTTAAATGTCTCAGTAGCAGCTGCAGTAATTTTATACGAAATCCAACGACAAAGGAAATTGAAAGGTATGTATGATAAAAGCGAGTTGTCGGATAATGAAATTGAAGAGCAAATTATTCAATGGTGTGACAAATGATTAAAAAGTTTAATAAAATAGAAAAAGTAAAAGGAACTTTATTTTTACCCGGCGATAAATCAATTTCTCACCGCGCAGTAATGTTTTCTTGTCTTGCGAATAGTAAATCAGTAATTCATAATTGTCTTCTTTCTGCGGATGTTCAATCAACTATGAAATGTTTTCGTACTCTTGGTTGCGAAATAAATATTAAAGGAAAAACAATAGAAATTATCGGAAAAGGATTCAAAGGATTTGCTAAACCTCAGATTGAACTCGATGCAGGGAATTCGGGAACGACAACAAGGTTAATTACTGGTATCCTAGCCGCTCAAAATTTCCAATCAACAATTATTGGAGATGAATCATTATCAAAAAGGCCGATGTTACGAGTATCCGAACCCTTAACAAAAATGGGTGCAAAAATAACTACTGCTGAGAATGGTACACTTCCGATGACAATTTATCCAGTTGAAATGCTTCAACCTATCGAATATGAATTAAATATTCCGAGTGCACAAATTAAAAGTGCAATATTATTAGCAGGTCTTCATATAGATGAAATCACCACCGTAATTGAACCAGTTGCAACTCGTAATCACACAGAAACGATGTTGAATTTAATAACAGCAGAAGTTGGGTATGGAAAAAAAATATTTGTGTCCAAGAAAAATTATCCTGTTTGTAATGAGTATTTTGTACCTTCAGATATTTCAACTGCCGCATTTTTTATTGTCTTAACTTTATTTTTGAAGAATTCAGAATTGCGAATAAAAAATATTTTATTAAACGAAACTCGTGCTGGAATTATTGTTGTATTAAAGCGAATGGGTGCTAGAATCTCGATTGAAAATGAAAGATTATCCTCAGGTGAAAAGGTTGGTGATATAATTGTTAGAAGCAGTGATTTACAGAATATTGAAATAGAAAAGGAAATTATTCCAAATATAATTGATGAAATCCCAATTCTTTCGGTTGCTGGATTATTTGCTGATGGGAAATTTGAGATAAGAAATGTAAAGGAGTTACGGGTCAAGGAAACTGATAGAATTTCAGCGGTCTGCAATAATATGAAAAAATTAGGTATTAATGTTGAAGAATTTGAAGATGGTTTTTCCCTTGATGGTGAAATTAAACATCTGAATAATCAATTTGAAAGTTATGGCGATCATCGAATTGCAATGACATTCAGTGTTTTGTCTTTATTGCTCGATGGGCAAAATAAAGTAAATGGTTTTGGATGTGTTGATGTATCAAATCCTGAGTTTTTGAATCAACTAAGTTCAATAATTTGATGTTCAAATAACTCAATATTTATTTCATCAAAAATATATTTTAATATTGCAAAGCTATATTTATTAATAAAATATATAAAATTTATTTCTCTTTCCTGAAGATTATTATTTGGAAATAGAATATTTTTTGCTCTTCTTAGTTGCCGCAGAGCAGTATCAAATTTAGTTTCCTGAGATTTATCAACTTTTAATTTTAAATAATCAATTGCCTGATTAATCTTTTCCAATGTATTATCAACTGTACCAACCAATGTCTTGTCTAATTTTTGAATATTTAACTTTAAATCATTTATTAAATTCTCAATATTATTTTTTGTTGTATGCAATAAATTATCGTAGTCAATTTCTCCAATTGCATTAGTAAATTGGTTTGTAAGAATTTTATCTTCCAAAAATAAATTATATAGAGCAAGTCCATATTTTGATAAGAAATTGTTCACTTTTGATTCGACAATAGTAATTGATGCACGAGGATAAAGAATTGGTTGGATTATGTTATAAATTTTGTATAATGGAATAAGCTGTGCAAAATAGCTTATTTCTGATGGTCCAGCAATGTAAAATGCTGTTGGGAGTAGATAATCTTGACATATTGGTCTGAGCAAAACATTAGGACTAAATTTTTCAGGATGTGTTTCAATATTATCTAGAATATCTTGTTTGGAAAATCTTTTCCTTCGATTTCGTAACCTAAATTCATCATCAACGGGCTCAATTAAAAATCTTCCTTCTTCGTCAGAATAGAAAAGATTGACAGGATTTATTTTTACTTGTGCATGATATAAATCATCCAATTCAGCAGTGTTGTTGACAATAATATCTGTGTATTTCCTAAAATTTTCTATTTCTTGCTTAAAAATTGGTTTTAATATTTCTTTGACTTTTGCATCACTTGGATTAAAAATAATTAGTCCATATTCATCAAATATTTTAAATAATAAATTCTTAAATGCATCTGATAAGGTTCTTCCTGAAATATATGTTGAATTAAGAAAATTGAGAATATCGGTTTTAAATTCAGTGTCAACAATATGATTATTAAGTTCATTTAGGACATCAAGTATCTTATGACTTAAAGTCATATTCCCAACACTCCCACGGTTAGTATCTTGTGGTTGTTCATCGTCGTACTTAATGTTTATAATATTGTTATCGGTTGAAATAACATTAAAACTTTTTATCTCATTAAAATCGTGGTCATCCCCCTCCATCCAGAAAATTGGAACGAATTTGAATTTATCTGTTTGTTGTTGGAGTTTCTTGCATAATTTAATAGTAGTAATTATTTTGTAAAAAGTATAAAGAGGTCCTCCAAATAATCCTATTTGTTGTCCAGTAACTACCGCGATAGTTTTATTGGATTTTATTTTTTTAATATTTTCCTTAGTTAAATCAGATACAGAATAATTGGAATATTGTTCTTTTATTATATCGGCGATTATTTCCCGATGAGGTCGTTCTTTTTCAGAGAGATGATTAAAAATGTCAAAATATTTCTCCTTATTACGAAAGTCATTGTTAAAATATTTTTTAACATTTTCAAATTCATACAAATAGTCTAAAAATAGACTTTGATGTTTAGGTATATCGGAGAAATTTACATTCATAATTCTTTTATATTATTTTCCTTAATGCAAAATTAGTTAATAAAAATTAAAATAAAAAATTAAAAAAGCCAGACAACACGACTACCCAGACTAAATACTGACCGCTGCTTCCTTCCGGACCTCACGGAGTTGGGTACCAATCTGCCAATCGCTGTCTGGCAAAATTTTATTTTCTAATTACAAAAATAAAAATATTTCCTTATTCTGAAAAGTTATTCTTCGATAACTGTAATATTTTTTCTGCTATTTTTTCCAAATCTATTCCACCTTCATTATCTAAAAAACAATTCTGAGGATTTTGTGAGCATTTTGTTGAACAAAATTCTTGTGGTGGTTCAATATTGATTGCTCTGTTTCCTTGTGGGCTCCAAAGTTTCTGTGAACAGGCAGGTAATGTACAAAAGAAAGTGAGTGTAGGAATTTTCAAAGCAGCTGCAATATGTGATGGTCCGGTGCTCGAAGAAATCAATAAATCAAATGCAGCAATCTCGCAAAAAAAATCTCTTCCTGATTTAGATATATACTCAACCTCCGAAATGTTTTTAACTTCATTAACAGGTTCTAAATCAGTTACGACGATTTTAATATTTTTATTAAAGAGTAATATTTTAATTAGCTTTCTATATCCATTTGGACTTATATTTGGTGTTGATTTTCCGTGAGTAGTATGAATACCTACCACAAATTCGTTATTAGGCGAGAATACTTGTCTATAAGATTTAACTTTTTCTTTCTCATCATCTGTAAGATGAATTTCAGTAGAAATATTATTTGTTTTAACTCCAATTTTTCGAGCCAGATCCATACAGTAATCTGCTTCACTTTTTAGAAATTTATATTTTTTTCTTGAGACGGATTTTGTAAAAGAAATGTACTGATAAAATTTATGTCCAACACCAACTCTGAAAGGAATACGCGCAAGAAATAACATCCAATTTAATCTTTCCGTAGGTCTTAAATTAAGTGCGTGAGTAAATTGATGTTTTTTTAACTCTTTAACTAATTTCCAGAATGTTTCCTTTTTATTTGTATCATCATAATCATCGGTTAAAATTAAATCTACATTCGGATTATTTTTATAAATTGCTTTTGTATAATCACGAACTAATACTGCAACAAATGAATCAGGAAATTGTTTTTTAATTTCTCTTGGAATTGGTGTTGATAAGATTACATCACCAACTCTGTCTGTCCGAACGATTAAAATCCTTTTTTGTTTATTTCCCATTTTTTTTTACCAAAACACAAAGGCGTGAATTATTAAATTAATGTATTGTAAAGTGAAATCGTTTGTTCGGCAATTTTATCCCATAGATAATTTTCTTTAATATGGTTTCTTAATTCTTCTGATTTTGTTTTATTCAGAGATTTCTCAATTGCTTTTTTAATTGATTTGATAGAATGAGGATTAACATAATCAGCATAATCTTTAAAGTATTCTTTAGTCCCGCCATAAGGGGTGATAACAATGTTTGCACCTGCTAATCCAGCTTCGAGAGCAGCTCGCCCGGGGGTTTCAAATAAAGAGGGAAGAACAAATACATTGCAAGCCGCATAAGCAGAAGCTAATAATTCATCATCATTTTCTAATCCTTCAATCAAAAAAATATTTTTATTTAATTGTATATCGGATAATATTTTTCTTGTATATTCATTATCAATTTTTTTACCAATTATCACAACAGGGTGGTTAATACTTTTACATGCTTTAATAAATGCTAAAATATTTTTTCTTTCATAACCGATATGCCCAACAAAAAGTATGAAATCCTTTAACCCGAATTTTCTTATAAAAATACTTTTATTAGCATAGAGGAATTTTTCAGATACCCCATTAGGAATTACTGTAATTTTTTCCTTTTTGATTTTAAGTCCTTTGTTACATAATTTTTCTTCGGCTTTGGTGTTTGGTAAAACAAATTTTGACCAATTGCATATTTCTGCGGTGATATTATAATCAAACCAAAAACCAGGTGCAATTTTTTTTAGTGTTTTTCCAATTCCATTGATTATTCTGATATAAAAATTAGAATGAGTTGAATAAATTATTGGATTTACTACATATTTAAACTTTCTAATTTGTAATTGCGTTGCTAAATTATATATTCCAAGATTAGCACCAAACAAATGGAAGAAATCATACTGTTTGGCTCTCTGTGGTGTCTCCCAATAATCAAACAAATCAATTTGTACGTCTTGTTTTTCTAAGGCTTTTTTAAGCTGGTTTATTTTTACAAAAGGACCACCACCCGTAAAAGTAACACCTGCATAAGTTGCAAAACATATTTTCATTGTTTCAGCCTTCTTAATCTGAAAATAATTTCCTCTTTGAGTAAATTTACATCAAATTTTCTTAAATCAGAAAAATTTATTTTTTTATCATAAATTATTTTCTGTGCTAATTTATTCTTACAATTAATTTCACCATTTGTTATTGTCTCAATAAAAACATCTCCATTTGGTAATCTGACTTTGCATGAGAATTTTTCATCATGGTTTGAAGTGTCAATAAGAATTTTATTATTTCTATAGTCAACATGCCATTTTACATTAAGTCGTTCTTTCCACCAATGGGCATATTCAAGTAGTGAATAATTTTTAATTCCTAAATTACTTACTTCCTGAAATAATTCAGAAAAAATATGAAAACGATTTTGAAAAGGATGTGTGTAAAAAATAATTGGTTCATCAAAATAAAATTTTTCGCTTATTATATCCGAAAAATATTTCAACATCTCATCTTCTGCATGTTTTGTCTTGGATAATCTACCAACACTAATAGGATGAATTGGTATTTGTAAAACTTTTGAGAAATTGTTTCCAAGTATAGGAAAAGACGGAAGGTTGTCATAATCATAACAGAATTCAGAAGAATATAAAAAATTGAAATGTTCTAGTGCAGTGTTTAAAATTTCATTCCATTCGCCATAAGGTGCTGCGTAGCCCTTCGGATTTAGTCCAATTTTCCTTAACAATTCTAAACCATGATTTATTTCATCAAGATTATTTTGATAAGATGAATATATTTTATGTCGAAAACAGTGATATCCTAATTCCTGATTTTTAAATTGATTAAAAACTTGCAATTGATTTTCAATTGATTTAATCTCGATAAACCAACTTGCTTTGATTTGATTACTTTCGCAAGTTTTATGTAAGTCATTTATTTGTTGAATAGAACTGTAATCGCTATCAACTCTAAAACAAAAAATATTTTTCTCTTTTTCAGGAAAATTCCACTTCGTAACAAAAGGTAATTTCTTTAATTGATATAAGTATTCTAATAATCTATGAATAATAATTCTGATTTTACCTTTTGATATTTTAGCAACTTTTTCTGTTACATATCTTTGACCAAATTCTGAAGGGAATTTCTTCCGCATAGTCCGATTGTCAGAAATGATTTCAATAAATTCATCAGGGATAACTACAATAATACCTTCACTAATATTATTTATGTAGAACAAATTTTTAGCAACTTCATTTGCAAACAAATTAGCATTTTTAACGCATGTGAGATTTTTGTAAATATCGCAAAATAAATTATCCTGAAAAAGCTTTTCATCAGTAGACAGGTATTTAACATAGATGTTGTTCTTTGAGAAATGTAAAAAACTTTTTGCAAGTTTTGCATTGGTAATAACAACACCACCAGAAGATAAATATTTATTTATTTCATTTGTGTAGGTTTTCTTAAAATCATTTATAATTAAAACTGGAAATTCATTTATATCTTGGAAAGATCTTTCATTATCGAAAATTGAGTAAGGAACACCTATCTGGTCAAGTAGTAGTTGCCATTCTATTCCTAAATTTAATATTCCAATTTCAAGCTTCAACTGATTACACCCTTTATTAAATCTATTTCTTTTTTCTTAATGTTACAAAAGTAAAATAATATTATTAAAAGAAGTATTGCAATTACAAATTTTGCAAGTATTGAAAAATCAAAAATATAAATGATGAGTAAAATAAAAATTGCAGCGAAAATTACAAGTGATGGAATAAATTCTTTTAAATTTATTAAGATAATTTTATTTACTTTATTAATCATATATGCAATTGTCAGAATTTCATAAATGATTAATGAAATTGCAATGCCGGTTATAGAATACAAATTATCCAGCACAAATAGAGATATGAAAAAACCAATCATCCCGATAAACATAGCAACTGAATAAGATTTTTCTTCCTTCATTCCAATTAATGTAAAACTGAAAACAGAATTAATTAGTGTCAAGATAAAATATCCAATCAGTAATTGAAATATGAAAACAGAATTATTATACTCTGTACCGAAAATTGTAATGACTAACGTATCAGCAAAAATAATTGAGACAAATCCAATATAAAATGAAAAGAAAGTAATAATTTTTAATATTGAATTAAAAACACTTTCGAGCTTTTCTGATCGTTTAGTGATTAGGTTAACAATCTTTGGAAAAAACATAGTGCTGAAAATTCTATCTGCTACTAAAAGTAGAATTATTATTCGGTAGGCAGCACTGTAAATTCCCGCTTGCTCTTCAGAGTAAATTGCACCGATATATAAAATCGGAAACATAATTACAACTTGAGAGATAATTGTTGCAGCACCTAAAGGAACTGATTCCCTTATATAATTGAAAGAGCTGATGATTTTAATAGAAAATAATTTGACTTTTATCCTTTTCGTTAAAAATATCCAGAGAATAATTGCATTGACAACTGCCCCAATAACCCAGGCATAAGCAGCGGATATTATATCAGCACTTGTATTGACAAATAATAATACGAAAATTAAATATACAGTCATTCCAACCGAACGGCCAACCGTAATCACTCCCATAGTTTCTTTACCTTGGAAATACCAATCGATTATAAAAACAGATGGAAGAAGATATAACAAGTAAATAAAAATAATTTCACTTGTTGCTTCAGAATGAACGAAAAAAGTAACTATAAAAAATGTGATTATAGATATAACGATTGTAAGAGAAAATTTTGAAATAATAAGCTTGTTAAGAATTGCATTATCACCTTCAACTCTTTCTGCTGTTTTTCTTGTACCAAGCATATTTAAACCACTTGCACTAAAAATAGCAGCATAATTTAATACAGCCAGACCGATGTTTAGTATTCCAAAATTGTCGGTGCCTAATCTTCGTGCTAAATAAATTGTAGCTATAAAACCAACTAACCTCGCAATAAATTCACTCGAGAATAATGAAAAAATATTCTTTATGTTTTTATTTATTTTCATTTAGCGATTTTAAGTATTCTGATAGATCATTCAAATAGTTTTCTTTTTCAAGTGCAATTATTTTATCTGATTTTAATTCAGACAGACAACCAATTTTTGGAATTATTATTTTTCGCTCATAATTTAATGCTAAAATCACACTTCCTGAAGATAAAATTTCATCAAAATTGAATATTACAAAATCAACTGCATTAAATAAAACTGATGTTTCATCATCATTGAAAAATTTATTTATAATAAAAATTTTGTTCGTATCTTCAATCATTGAATTTATTTCGTCTAAATATTTTCTATTTCCCTTTTTTACACTTCCCGCAATGATTAATTTTTTATTTAACCTTTGTTCGTTAAAAATTTTAATAATCTCTTTTATCCCTTTATATTTTGCAATATTACCATACATTAAAAATAGAATATCGTTATCAGAAAAGCAGGGAATATCAAAATCTATATTAAGTGATCTTCTTGCACTAATCTTATCCATTAGTTTAACTTCAAAATCAGGATGAGTGTATACGAAAAATTTGTCTTTATTTATCTTAAGATAATCGGAAATTATATCAATGGCAGTATTACAATGGACATGCAAACGCTGAGATAGTTTTGCCATACTACATTGGAGAAATCTATTTATCTTAATATACTTTTTATTGTGAGGATATTGATTATGAATTGTCCATACAATTTTTCCGCCAAGAATTCGGTATAATAAAATCCAAAAGAATCTCCATAATATTCCAACAAAAGATTTAATCCCCTGAAATTCAAACCAATGATAATGAAGAATAAATCTTGAGTTAAACAATTTTTTGAAAAATATTTTTGGATGCGATAAAACGTTAAGAGGTATAATCTTTATTTTTTCTTGCTTAAGAAGTATCTCTTTGTATAATTGGTATAAATAATCAGTTGATTTGTCCTTGTAATTTATGGATGGGAAAATATATAGTGTGTTGAAATTTTTATTAAGAGCTAAATACCCCTCAATGAGTTTTTCTAAATTCATCAAAAATACCAAGATAAATTTTGCATCTGATAAATGTCAAAATTCTAAAAAGAATACATCAGTGAAATTGTATGGGAACTACCAAGACTATATTGGAAAGGAGTAAAGGCATAATCGAAATTGAGTGAATTCCATAAAATTCCAATCCCAGCACTAAAATCTTTAGATTCATAACCGGTAGCATAACCAAGTCGTAATGCAATTAAATTTTGATATAGAATTTCTGTCCCGAAATGAATATGTATATCATCAGTTGCTAAATATTTTTGTAAACCTGTTAGAAAAATAATATCAGAATTTATCACATCCACTTTTTTAGAATAAGAAGCACCAATTCTCAGATCAGCTGGAAGTTTCGTCCTTTCGGCTCGTAGTTTTTCCATATCACCAATATTTTTTAATGAAATTCCCGCATTAAGATTTTTAATAACGTCAGTATAAACAAGTCCTATGTCACCTGCAAATCCTTTGGCTTTATTTTGGAAAAAGCTTTCGTAGATATATTTTAGTGTAAGTCCCAAATCTAAATTTTTGTATAAATTAAATGCGGTTGAAAGACTACCAAAAATATAATGGACATTGAAAGTAGTTTCTGCATCACCTGGATTTGTTCGCACTTCTATGTCAGGAATATTTGTAGAATTAATTCCAATAACAAAAGGTAAACTGAAAAGCTGAAAACCTATTCCAAGCATATCACAATTAACATCTTGTATCCACTCAGAATGCGTGAATGAAAATTGTGTGTTATTTAAATTGGTTATCAGAGCTGGGTTGTAATTTAATGCTGTTACATCATTAGCAGTTGTAACACCTAAATCGCTCATTGCAATATTACGTGCACCAAAACCGAGTTTTAAAAAGGCTAAACCACTATTACCCGCTGTTTGAGCGATTACATTAGTCGCAAGAATAAGTATAATAAAAAATATTTTTTTCATTGTTATAATATAAATAATTCCTAATGTTTTACAATTCTAAAATTATTCCAGTTTGTGAATTTTGGTACAATACAAGTGATGAACTGGAAGAATAAAAATTAACAATCCAGTCTGCATAACCTGAGCTACCTGGAATTGGAAGCGTAACACTGGGCACAAGGAACATATCAATTTTACTACCAGGGTTTGAGTTTCTGAAAGAACTAACATCTGGACGTGCGAGCATTGAAGTTAGAACAGCAGGGCTATCATAATACGATGCAGTACTATTAATATTTGTTGTTGCTAAAGCACCAAAAATTGTTTCTAAAATAGTTTTTGCGTTTGCATCTTTTACGTAACTAAGCATCGTAACAAAATTAATCGGTGACTTAACTGGGCCTGCTGCATATACAGGGACATAAAATTCATTTGTTCCCTTTGAGTCAGATTGAACAATATAAACAAATGCATTTGTTGTAGGGCTAAGCAAATCAACTTTTCCATCGGTCGAAATGTTCCATCCATAAATTCCAGCTAATTTAGCATCAGATGACCAGCTTGCGGCTGCACTCAATACTGGAGTTACGTTTTCTTTAGCCGTGAATAAACTTTGGAGAATGTCTTCATCATCGCAAGAAACAAAAATTGCTAATGATATAACGATTAATAATAGTAATTTTTTCATAGTTTTATATTTACTCCTATTATGTGTTGGTCTTGTATTGTATATGGTTCAAAAATAAAAGTATAATCAAACCCGATACCCCAACCATCTAAATTTTGTAAATAAGAAAAACCTAACGATGGTTTAGGTAAGAAATCGGAATTGGAAATATTAATTTTATCTAAACCTCCGCGTAAAAATAATTGATCAATTATTTTATATTCCACACCTAATTTAATAAAATTTGTTGTATTATTAAAACTCTCAAACTCAATTGCAGTAATTATTTCTGGTTCGGTAAATCTATAAGAAATACCAATTTTTTTACTTAATGGAAATTCATCAACTGTTGATCTACCTTCTTGTCCGTATAAATCGTTTGTATCCCATTTATATTCACTATTAAAATCTGAAATTGCTAAACCAAGATTTAAATTTTCTGAAATGATATATATTGCACCAAGGTCGAATCCTAATCCTGTGGATGAAATTTCTTCATAAAGATGGTAATAATAAAAGCGAACATTAAATCCAATCGCTAATGCTTTTGAAAATCTTCTTGATATGCCCACAAAAAATAAATTTTCTGATGTTGAAATATCTCCAGTCTTAATTCCCTGATTATCTCTTTCTTCTATATCACTAACACCTGCATTTATGATTCCTATGCTTATTCCTGTCATATTACTATAATCTTCTGATTTATTATCATCTTTCCTTGCTCCAAAGATAAAGCGACGGGTATAATTTAAGAAATTAAGATTTCTGTCAAGTGATAAAAAAGAATAAGCTGTTGAAATTGAATTTCCAGTTTGAAATGCACTAATAGCTGGATTATAATAAGATACTAGGTCACCGTAGGTTATAGCAACCATAGCGTTTCCCATACTCATACCTCGAGCACCAAATCCCATTCGGCTAAATGAACCAGCTTGACTACTAATTTCGCTAAATTTTGGCTGAGCAAAAATTTGAAATGAAACAAGTAATAATATGAAGAAAAATGATTTATTCACGCATACCTCTTTTTATCTTAAGACCATAATTTTTCCAAAAATCGGTGTGTCATTATGGATATCAATTCTATAAAAATAAACTCCGTTTGGAACGATTTTACCATTTTCATCATGTCCATCCCAGTATTCGATCTGGTCGAATCCAGCACTTCGTTCGGCATTTTGAATTAGTGTCCTAACTAAGTTCATCCCAAAATCAAAAATGCGAATTGTAACATCTGTAGTTTTGTTGTTTGTGTTATATATAAGTTTTACTTGTTCAAATTCAGGTGAGAATGGATTTGGAAATGCATAAGTGTCTGTGTTTGATTCAAGCGGTTGTGAAGCAATAAATACTTTCCAACTGCCATTCCAAAAATCGTTTGCCGTTTCTGTAGTCTTAACTAAACCGTTACCCGATCCAATCCAAATTTCTGAAAGGGAAGATGATTTGAAAGCAGTATTTACACCAAGGAATTCGTAAGTGTTAATTGAAATTTTTGTAATATCATCTTTTATTGGTGGAACATTTGACCAACTTATTCCGGTATCGCTCGATCTAAATAATCCATTATCGGTTGCAACGAGCACATCGGATTTTTTCTCACTATTTTTTGAATAATATTTGAATGACATATTATGAGGTTTTTCCTCTGGTAGAAAAGTTTGCCAAGTAGCACCACCATCGAAAGTGCTACTTAAACCATAGAATTCAGTTGACCCTTCAGCTTTCCATGTTGAAGCCCAGATTGAAGAATTCAAAGTATCATATGCCAATGCAGTTATAAAATCTCCTGATATAGGATAATCTTGATTTGTGTGATTAAATTTTTTCCAGGAGACTCCTCCATCTGTGGATTTATTAATACCGTTTGCTGTTCCGACATAAAGAGTTGTGTCATCGGTTGATATTACTGAAAATGCAACGTGATTAAGATAGGCTTCTGGTCCGAAACTTCCTGATTGAGGTTGCAATGAAAATGTCAATATATCATCGGGTGAAATTTCACTTAAATAATCAGGTGGTAAAACAACTCTCTCCCATTTTGTATCTGGATTTGCAATTAGGTTAGTAATATTACATTTTCTTAGACACCCTGACCACGATGTAATCCATATTGTATTTGGAGTAAAAGCAATATCGTAAATTATATTTTGTTGCGGAACGGTAATAGGTAGAGCACGAATATTGTTCACTCCATATATTATTATCGAGTCATCTGGTTCATCAAGTGGTTGAGGTATATAATCCCATGAAGTACCATTATCTGTAGAAAATCTAATTCCACCTCCAGTACTTACGTCTTGGTTATTTATCTCTTCACTGAAAGCAGTAGCAACAAATATTATTCCATTATAATATCCGATAGCTGAAATACTTTCCTCACCATAATTATATGTTCCATAAAAATTTGTCCAACTGCTTCCATTATTAGTGGAACGACTTAATCCACGGGAAGTACCCAACCAGATAGTATCACCAACAATTAAAATATCTGAAATTGAATTACTTAATTGCGTTTCAGATGATTCAAGATTGGGTTGGTAACCTTCAATTTTAAAAAGTTTTGGGACATTTTGTCCATTTATAAAAGTTGTGCAAATAAAAAATATAAGTGTCAGAGAAATATTCTTAATCATAATAAACTAATATTGTGTGATAATGTATTACTAATTTTTCCACCTTTATCCTTTGCGTGGAATTCAAATCTGTAAGTGCCTTTAGTCTGACTTGGAACAGCTTCTATTATTAAGGAATAACGACCGTCATTCGCAACTTGATCACCATGAGTTATTTTATTCCCATCATCAAACATATAAAATCTTGTGCCTGAAGTTGTACCATTTGGTTTGTAAGTGATGAAATAAACTTCTGCAATATCAGATAAACCGTTTGAATCTGCCACAGAAATAGAAACAGTAAAAGCTGATTTTGGTGATTGAATAATTACTGAATCAGGTGCTTGAATGTCTGATATAATTGGTGGGAAATTATAAAGATTGTTTTTGTAAAATAAATTTTTGGCAACTATTTTTTGAGAGTGTGAAAATTTATCCTTACAAAAGATTTCGATGTAATAATAACGACTCTGAAGTTCTTTACTGAATAATGTATTCCCCGAATATATTTTATCATTTGGTATTGAATCAGAATTATTTATAATATTGCCATTATCTAATAAAGGAACCTTATCTGCAAGGATTTCCTTTCCATCAGTTGATTTTAAATTAAAGAATAACTCATCATCAAAATTTTCCGACATTTTAATTGAGATTACTAATGTCGAATCATTTGGAAAATATTCAAGTGTATCGGGTATTGATACTTCTACCCATTGGAAATTATTTTGATTACTATCCACAATTGAGTCAGGTATTTCATCGCAACCGAAGAAAATAATCGTAACTACTAAAAATGTTTTAATTAATTTTTTCATAGTGCAAAATTACTATATTGTAAAAATCGTTCAAAGGAAAAAATCCTTGACCTATAAATTTACCATATATTAAAAGGCATTGGTGAGAATGATAGAATAAAAATAATTATTGCAAAATAACCGACAGTTTGTCGTTTTTTATCTAAAGGATTAAAATTAGCTATTAGTGGATGTTTGATTTTAATAACAAAATAAAGTAGTAAAGCCCAAATAATCCATCCTGGCCAACCAATATTCAGATTAAGTCCAAGATACATATCAATAAAGCCTGTTACGCTTAATAGAACAAGTCCTATCATCGTTATTGTGGAAATAATTTCTTGTTTTTTCTGTCCGAACATGCTATAAATTATGTGTCCACCATCAAGTTGTCCGACAGGTAGAAGATTCATTGCTGTAATTAACAGACCAAACCATCCCACACATAAATAAGGATAATGATAAATCTCTGACATTGGGGGGATAAATTGTCCGGGTTGAGAGAAGATTTCTCTAAAAAAGGAAAACAATAATGTATTGCCAAATTCGAGGTTAATATAATTTTTACCATAATCGGGAGAGAAATAATCAGGGTGAATATTTAGTAAATAATCAATGCTTGGCAAAAATGAATATCCAATTATTAAAACAATTAAACTTGCAATAAATCCCGCAATAGGACCAGCAACCCCAATATCAAACATTGCTTTATTATTTTGTATCGCTGATCTTGTTCTAATAACTGCACCCATAGTACCGAAATTTAGAAAACCGGGTATTGGAGGGAAAGGGATATAATAAGGTAAAGTAGCATCAACTTTATGATATCTTGCTGCGAAGTAATGCCCAAACTCGTGAAAAGTAATTATAAAAATTATTGAAAGTGAATAAGGGAGACCTCTTAGAAAAGAATCCAAATTTATTGAGCTAATACCTGCCGCAGTCCAATCCATTCCTGCAATTATCGTTGTGATAAATGTTAAGAAAAAAAGTAAAAGATGAAAATACGGCGAATGCTTTTTAGAAATTTTTCTGATTACTTTTTCATTGCCTGTATTTTGTTCAAATTGATTTTCCATCTATAAATCTAAGTTAAATCCAATTGAAGATATATTTTTTTGTTTATTGTAATACTCACCTTGTATGCTTTTACCAGCATAGTAGTTGTAATAAAAACTTATACCTTTTCCATAAACATTACCAATCTTGATACCAAGAGATAAAGAATTATTTGCAGTGTATTTTTCACTATTAATAATCTTTAGGTCATAAGCTATGAAAGGTGTTACTTTTTCTGTAATAAAATTTTCTAAGAAGTATTCAAATCCAACTTGATAATTATCTTTGCCAATATCAGTAGGATCAACATGAAAAATATATGTAAATCCTATATATGATCTAATACTATTCCACTTTATAAAATAAATAAATTCAATAAACTCACGGCTATGTACCTGTGGAGCTAAGCTATCTCGCCAAGTTTGGGTTTGATTATCAAAATGACCATCAACGAAATGAGCACTAATATGACTCAGTCTAAGTCTTCCACCAATTTCTGCATCTGATACTAATTTCCTATAACCCAAATTTATTCCAAAAAGATAATCAACGGCATCAACGGGAAAATGAAAGTTCTCTTCACTTCTTAAAAGAGTCCAAGTAAAAAAATCAGCTCCAAAAGAAAATATTTCATTTGTGCAAATTGTATATTTTATAATATCTAATGAATTGCCTATGTCTAATCTTAATTCATTTTCTCCAATTTGAAAGAGTGCCCCGACTCTTGGTTCTAAAGCATTAGCAGTAAAAGGTTGAACATTCAATCCAGAAGGGAAGAACTCAAAAGTTACTTGGCAAATATAGATAGAATAAAAAATAAAAAATATTGCCAGATTTTTTTTTAACATTTAGTTATCGATTTTTAATAATGTTCTTGAAATTTTTAATTTTAGGCCTAATGATTTTGTTAAACCCATATTTAAATTTTGATTTAAGACTCCTTAGTCCATATTTATTAAATGGAAAGGCAAACGAAGGTTCAAAATAGCAATTTACGGTGCAGCCTTTGCAAAAATCAAATCGACCTTCATTCTTTTTGTAATATTGGTAATAATCTTGCTTAATGATTTCCTTTATTGGTTTATCAATTTTAATAAATTCTTTCCCAAAATGGAAGCAAGGTAAAATAATTTCGTTCTTTGGTGAAATTACAATTACTCTCGATACTGCTTTACAGCTTGGCTTTTTGATATTATTTCCACCATCTCTTCTTAGTTTAATAAAGCCTTCATTCATATATATTTTACTTTTACCTTTTATAAATTCTTCAATATAATCAAGCGCTTTAATTGATAAACCAGGATTTCCAAAATACGAGAAGACAGGATTAACAATTAAAATTAAATCGTATTTTAGTGCAATATCATACATTTGAGGTAATTTTGTATATGTTTTATTTGTAACAGTAAATAAAATGTCAGGACTTTCACCAAGTGACTTTGCAATTTTTATACTTTCAAACACATACCTGAAACAATCAACATTTCTTATTTTATTGTGTTCTTCTTCATTTGGTGAATCTAATGAAAAATGTAATAGATTAACAATACTCGCTAATTTTTCAGCATATTTGGGATATAAAATCGTGTTTGTAGTAATGCTAGTTTGAATTTTCAATTCACGTGCAAATCTCGTCATTTCAACAATGGATTTGTTTAACAGAGGTTCACCACCAGTTAAATCAATAAACTTAACACCAAGTTTTGAAATTTGTAAAAGATTAAAAGCATAATCTTCAAATTTTGCATCAAAATTTTTTTCTTTAGGTGCGAGTTTTGTAAAATGACAAAATTCACAAGCAGCATTGCATCTATATGTGACATAATAATTACAAAGTAATATCATTCAAAAACTCTATCTTTCCATTGAACACGTCGATTAAATAAGAGAGTAAAAGGTAATCCTAAAACATAAATTATATAATAAATTTCAAATGCAAGGAAATGAATTATTTTCATTCTTAATCTTAATTTTGTATGAATTGCAAGCAAGAAAATAAAATCAATAAGAATTTTGGTCATTAAAATTGAAATAGTTAATGGAGTAAAAAAGAAAGGACTTATTATCATAAATAAATGATTAGCAAATCCTACACCCATTACAAAATAACCGGCAAAATCACTTTTCATCCCTCCAACTCCCCATCGTTTCTTCTGAGAATATAAAGTTTTTACATTAGGACAGGGTTTTGATGTTACTAATGCATCTTTATCAATTGGGTAAATGATTTTGTATTTTTTAAGATTATGAAATGCCATCAATAATTGAAAATCTTCTGTGACTGAAAATGGAATTGCTTCGTAAGTACCTACTTCATAATATACAGATTTTCTATATGACATATTATTTCCAATGCAACTAAGTGGCTTTCCATGATTTATTGTCCCCCCAGCTATTCCAAGCAGGTAAAGGAAATCCATCGATTGCATACCACCAAAGATAGTTTTATTAACCTGATTTGTGTAACCACCAACCATCGCAATATTTTCTTTAAAATATGAAGCGATTGTTTTTGCCCAGGTAGGCGAAACTATACAATCCGCATCAGTAGTAAGAATTATTTCACCTTTAGAAATTTCTATCGCATTTGCAATTGCATTTGCTTTGCCTTTAACATTTTTAAATTGTTTTGTTGGAATAATTGTTTTGAATAAAGGTTTATCTTTTATGAATTTTTCTATTAACTCCTCTGTCTTATCAGTGGAATGGTCGTTGACAATAATTATTTCTATTTTATTTTCAGGAAAAATTAATTTATCGAGTGAGGTTAAGCAATCAATAATATTATTTTCTTCATTTCTTGCGGCTACAACAACTGAAATGCTAGGTAGTTCATCGTCAGAGAGTTTTCTAAACTTTTTTAACATTCCTGTTATAAAAGTAAGAATCAGTAATGCGTAAATAATAATTAAAAT
>JAFGPR010000254.1 GCA_016936095.1 Ignavibacteriales bacterium
ATATGCCAATACTCAAAAATGTCTGATAGAAAATTTTCGTCTTGTTCACTATCTTCAAGTGAAAGGTTTTTATACCTGCTTTCTAATTTTTTAATAAAACTGCTGTAATAATTTTCCCATTCTATTTTGTAGTCTATTGATTCATAATAAATTTTTCCTTTGTCTCTCGTGTGAAATTTTAAAAGATAATAATAAAGTTCATTGTTGGGTGCCTGTTCTTCCTTATATTCAAAATCTTTATAAAATTCATAAGCAGGAAGCATAAACTCAAGGGCGTTAGTAATTGCAGAATATAAATCGCTGTTCCTGTAATTTTGTTTTGTCAATTCTAATTGTTTTTTAATCCATAAACTTTTGTCTTCATATCTTGATAAGATATAGTCTTTGGCAAATTTCACTTCCTCTCTGTCAGATACTGTAGAAGAATCTTTCATCGCTTGTTTGAAATATTTCATCCGCCAATATATCATTTCGGGAGATATTTTTACATCTTGCTGAAATGATTTTTCAATAAATTCCAAAGGGAAAAAATTCAAATGATTTTCTGGTAAATCATTCTTAAATAATTCATATAATGACTGAGAATGAATCGTACTGAAAACAAATAGAAGGAAAATTGTTTTTCTAAAATTAACAATTAACCATTTGCAATTAAGCATTATCTTCTTCACCATAATTTAGATTTTGTCTCAACCATTTTTCAACTTCTTCTTTTTTCATTCCTTTTCTGGCTGCATAATCAATAACTTGGTCTTCGCTTATTTTACCAACAGCAAAATACTTTGATTGCGGATTTGCAAAATATAAACCACACACAGAAGCCTGTGGATACATTGCAAAATTTTCTGTTAGTTTTATCTCGGTGTTGTTTCGCATATTTAATAAATCGGAGATAGTTTGTTTCTCTGTGTGGTCAGGTTGAGCAGGATAACCACAAGCCGGACGTATACCAATATAATTTTCTTGTATTAATTCTTCTTTACTTATATTTTCATCCTTAGCATACATCCAAAATTCCTTTCTAACTTTTTCGTGAAGTAACTCTGTAAATGCTTCGACTAATCTGTCGGTAACACTTTTAGCAATGATAATTGTATAATCATCATTTGCTTTGCGATAATCTGCAATTATTCGTTCTAGTCCAACACCAGTTGTAACGGCAAACATTCCGACATAATCGGTTATTCCAGATTCTTTTGGTGCGATATAATCCGACAATGCTAAATTAGGAATGCCGGGTGCAAGTACTAGCTGTTGTCTTAATGTATGCAAAGTTGCAATTATTTCTTTGTTATTTTCATCCTTGTATAATTCAATGGAATCGTTCACACTATTTGCGGGAAATAATCCAAACACAGCATTACATGTTAAATATCCTTCAAGTTCAATTTCATCAAGCATCCTGTTAGCATCATCAAAAAGTTTTTTCGCTTCATCTTTGAATTTTTCATCTTCAAACACCTGAGGATATTTTCCGTCAATGTCCCAAGCATAAAAGAATGGTGTCCAATCAATATATTCACGGATTTCATCAACGGGGAATCTTTGGATGGCTGTAACACCTAATTTATCAGGTTTAACAATTTGAATATTACTCCAATCAATATTTAATTTGTTTGCTCTTGCTTCTTCAAGAGTAAGATATTTTTTCGAACCGCTTCTTTCGATATAATTTTCCATAACTTTTTTATATTCCTCTTTAATTTCTAATGCATATTGTTGACAAATTTTTTCATTAGTAAAATTTAATGCTGCAGTTACTGCTTGTGACGCATCTGTGGTATGTTTTACTGGACCACTGTAATGCTTGCAAATTTTCAATGCTGTATGTACCCGCGATGTTGTTGCCCCACCGATTATAAGTGGAATGTTAATTTTATTTCTTTCCATTTCTTTTGCAACGTGAATCATCTCTTCGAGCGAAGGAGTTATCAGACCGCTTAATCCGACTATATCAACTTTTTCTTTTTTGATTGTTTCAATTATTTTTTCAGCAGGTATCATGACTCCAAGGTCAATAATCTCAAATCCATTACAACTAAGAACTACGCTAACAATATTTTTACCTATATCATGGACATCACCTTTTACGGTTGCCAATAAAATTTTCCCTCTTGATGTAGTTGTTAGAGATTTATCTTTTTCAATAAATGGAGTTAAAAAGTCAACTGCTTTTTTCATTACTCTGGCTGTTTTGACAACTTGTGGTAAAAACATTTTCCCTGAGGCAAATAATTCACCGACTTTATTCATTCCATTCATCAAATGTTTTTCGATAATATCGATTGGAGAATTATAAATTTGAAGTGCTTCTTCTAAATCCTTTTCGACAAACTCTGTTATCCCTTGAATTAAAGAATGTTGTAATCTGTTTTCCAAAGAATCTTTTCGCCACTCTTGCTCAACTTTTTCTGTTTCAGTTTTTTCAAATTTGTATGCAACATTGAGAAGTCTTTCTGTTGCGTCAGGTTTTCTGTTTAAAATTAAATCTTCCACCAACTCAAGTAATTCTTTTGGAATTTCCTCGTAAATATCAAGTTGTCCGGCATTAACAATTCCCATGTCCATTCCAGCCGCAATTGCGTGATATAAAAATACAGAATGCATCGCACGGCGAATTGGTTCGTTACCTCGAAATGAAAACGAAAGGTTGCTTACGCCCCCTGAGACATAACAATTCGGTAGATTCTCTTTTATCCATTTTACTGATTTAATATAATCAACAGCGAAACTATTATGCTCCTCCATTCCTGTTCCAATCGCAAAAATATTTGGGTCAAAAATTATATCAGTTGCAGGAAAGCCTAGTTGCTCAGTCAAAATTTTATACGCTCTCTGACAAATTTCAATTTTTCTATCATAAGTATCTGCTTGCCCTTTTTCATCGAAAGCCATAACTATAGTTGCTGCACCGTAATTCATAATTTCCTTTGCATGTTCTACAAAAACTTCTTCCCCCTCTTTCAAACTGATTGAATTTACAATTCCTTTACCTTGTAAACATTTTAATCCTGCTTGAATCACAGACCATTTTGAAGAATCGAGCATAACAGGAACTTTTGCAATATTTGGTTCGGTTGCTACAAAGTTTAAGAATTTTTGAATTGATTCTTCTGCATTAAGCATTGCATCATCCATATTGACGTCAATAATTTGTGCACCATTTTCGACTTGGTCAAGAGCCACTGACAATGCTTCTTCAAAATTATTTTCTCTGATAAGTCGTGCAAATTTTTTAGAACCTGCTACATTCGTTCGTTCACCGATATTTACAAAATTCATGTCCTTGCGAAATTCCAGAGGTTCAAGTCCGCTTAGACATAAAGTTTTTCTTTTCTCTGGAATTTTTCTAGGTTTATATTTATTTGCAATTTCTCTAAGTGCCTTTATATGCTC
>JAFGPR010000255.1 GCA_016936095.1 Ignavibacteriales bacterium
AACTGCAGTTGTAAAATAGTAGCCAGTTTCCTTTTCCAAAAAATCCACAAGTTCTTTTGCATTATTGCTAATTGTCTCAGCATCAACAGATGGTGTGAAGTATAATTTTATAGGATTATTTATTGAGCCGAGCGGATTGGGGTCGATTTCTCTTGCGGTGTAAATTATTATGAAAATTATTATTGGTGAGAGATAAAGTAAATATTTTAGAATTTTCATTTCTATTCCGTTTTAAATATAAACTTAAATTGTTTTTTTAACAAACCAATGTTAAGAAAATAACATTATAAAAACAAACTAAAATTTCCTTGATAAAATATTTGTTATAGTTTATATTCCAATAGTATTATTAGTAAATTGGAATAGTTATGACTGAAAACACAAAATCGTTTGGTAATAAAAGTGAGGATTTAGCTTGTAAGTATCTTGAAGAAAAAAAATATAAAATTATAGAAAGAAATTACATGTATGGTCATGGTGAAATTGATATAATTGCGAAATCACCAGATAATTGCTTAGTCTTTGTAGAAGTAAAATCAAGGACCAGCACTGAGTTTGGTCAGCCTGAAGATTCAGTAACATTTTCGAAAAGGAAGCAAATTAGAAAAATTGCATCTGCATATTTGTGGGAAAGACAAATTGATAATATTGAATGTAGAATTGATGTCATAGCAATTTTATTTCTTAAAGGGGAGAAGCCGAAGATTAATCATTTTAAAGATGCATTTTAATTATATCGTATTTTTAAATTTTATGGTATTTTATTTAGTATGCAAATGTAAAAAATATTGATTAAGAAAATTTCTCAAGTTTTACTATTTTAATAATAAAGATAAAAACTTATTTGTAAATGAAAATACCTGAAGTAATATTTAAGCAAAGATTAAAGTTTAGAGAACAATTCTATAACTTTATGGCAACTGTTACTGGACTTACTATATTTACAATTGAGTTTTTCAAACAAGCATTTATCCTCCCATTGGAAGCTTCCGAAATTAAAAAACATATGGATGAGTTAGGAGTAAAAACTTTTCCTATTGTTACAATTACGGGTTTTATCATCGGTTTTGTCCTTGCCCTCCAAACGCAACCGATATTAGCTCGATTTGGTGCAACGGATTTCTTACCTGCTATGGTTGCGATTTCAGTTGTACGAGAATTAGGACCCGTAATAACAGCACTAATTTTCGCGGGTAGAGTTAGTTCGGGCATAGGTGCTGAGCTTGGTTCAATGCGAGTGACGGAGCAAATTGACGCGATGGATGTTTCGGGAGTTAATCCATTTAAATATCTTGTAGTTACAAGAATTATTGCAACAACAATGATCCTTCCTTTATTAACAGTCTATGTTATCTTTCTCGCAATGGTTGGATGTTTTATTGCGATTGCAATTGCTGAACCGATGAGTGTCCAATATTTTATTGATTCTGTTATTGAATCTATTGCTTTCGAAGATTTTATACCTGGTGTTTCAAAGACTTTTATTTTTGGTTACATCGTCGGTCTAGTCGGTTGTTATAAAGGTTATACAACAGTTGGTGGAACAGAGGGAGTTGGAAAATCTTCTACTACTTCAGTTGTAATTGCTTCAATGCTAATTTTAATTGTTGACGCGATATTGGTAAAAATATCGGTGTTGATATGGTAGAGAATTTAGTTGAAATATTTAACCTTACAAAAAGATTTGATGATAAAGTCATTCTTGATGATATTTCAATTAATGTTGAGAAAGGTGAGAATTTAATTGTTTTTGGAAGAAGTGGTTCCGGAAAAAGCGTTCTCTTAAAATGCATAATAGGACTAATCACACCTGATAAAGGTGAGATATCAATAATGGGAAAGAATGTCCATAACCTGAAAATAAAAAAATTAAATAACCTTAGGAAAAATATTAGTTTCTTATTTCAAAGTGCTGCTCTTTATGATTCAATGACTGTGCGGGAGAATCTGGAATTTCCATTGATAAGGAATTTTAATATTTCTCATAATGTAATTAATGAAAAAATTATAAAGACACTTGAGTTAGTTGGTTTAGAAGATGCTATTTATAAAATGCCTTCAGAATTATCAGGAGGAATGCGTAAGAGAATTGGACTTGCCCGATCAATAATCACTGACCCGAAACTTATACTTTATGATGAACCAACAACAGGTCTTGACCCGATAACATCAAAAGAGATAAGTGAATTAATATTGAATTTACAAAAGCAGTTGAATATGACCTCAATCGTTGTAACGCATGATTTAATATGTGCTGAAATAATTGCTGATAGAGTGATTTTTTTACGGGATGGAAAAATTGCCTATCAAGGAGCATTAGAAGAATTAAAAACGATTCAGGATCCGTTTTTACAAAATTTCTTTAGTAATAAATTATTAAATGAATAGAGGGTAATATGTTAAAAAGTTTGAAAGGCGTTCGTTTAGGTTTATTTGTTTTTATTGGAACAGTGCTGTTAATTCTTGCAATCTTTTCGATTGGAAGTAGGGAAGCATTGTTTCGAAGCGATATAAAAATTAAAGCATATTTTTCAAACATTGAAGGATTAAAAAAAGGAGCCCCAGTTCGATTGAGTGGTTATACAATAGGAAGTGTTGAAGCAGTTACTCTTATTCCTGATAAAGTGGGCTTTATAGAAGTTAAAATGACTATTGACGAAAGTGTTAAAGGATATATTAGATTAGACAGCGAAGCATCAATTGAAACTGAAGGTCTTGTGGGAAGAAAAATTATTACAATTACACCAGGTTCACCGGATGCAGTTCAAATAGAGGATGGTGGTGTTATAATCGGAAAAGAGCCGACGAGTGTATCGAGGATTTTAAGTAGTGTCGAAGATATTGTTGAAAACACAGAAAAAGTTACGCGAGAATTTGCTGAGGTAATTGAAAAAGTAAATAAGGGAGAAGGAACATTCGGTAAACTTGTCAATAATGACGATCTTTATCAAGCAACTATAAAAATTGTTGAATCTGCTGATTACAGTTTAAGAATTATGACGCAGCGATTAGAAGAAATATCATCATTCATCATTGAAACTGGTGGCGGAATTGAAAGCATTATGGGTAATGTTGATAGTGTTGTAATAGGAATTAGAAGTTTGGTTGAAAATGTTGAAAAAGGAGAGGGGGTCCTTGGTGCTTTGATTGCGGATGAAAGTTTATATGATTCAATAAGAACAGTCATCGACAATCTTGTCCAGACAACAGATGAAGCTGTTAAAGGATCAAAGAGTTTTGTGGAAAATATGGAGGCATTAAAACATAACTGGCTTTTCAAAGGATATTTTGAAGGTCTTGGTTATTGGGATACCGAAGAATATGAAAAAAACATAAATGATAAAATAGAAGAATTGAAAGAACAAAATACTGAGCTGGATAAAAAGATAAATGAATTAAAAGAGTTAGAGAAAAAAATAAATAAAAATCAGTAGATATTTAGATTGATAATTACTAAAAGTATTCTAATTATAATAACAAAAAATGGAAATTACTTTTTTAAAATGCCATTTCTTATTAAGTAGGTTACGTTTTCCTTTATTTTTGCCAAGGAAATTTTAACTGGTGTGTCTGCCCAATAACGAAGAAGATTTCTAATAGCCCCTAATATAAAAATTCTAAAAATATTACTATTAATTTCAGATGAGAAAATATTTTGTTGAATACCTTCTTTTATAAATATTTCACCAACATCTAAATATTTTTTATGGAAATTATTTGAAAGTGTACTGGAAAGTTTTAATAAATATTGTTGTTCGTTAACGAAGACAATAGCCAGATTCGGATTTTCTATAAAAGCATCGAAAATATCTTCTATCATGGTATCTATTTTTTCAACAGGAGTAAGTCTTGAATTCTTCTCAATATTTGTAATTTTAAAATACAATCTTTCCCATAAATTGTTGAAAATCTTTATTAAAATATCTTCTTTGTTGTTATAATAAACATAAATACTACCTACCGCGACATTTGCTATTTTAGCTATATCTATTATTTTAGAGTGGTGATAACCTTTTTTTGCAAAACATTTTATTGCTGCTTCAATAATGTCTTTTTCTTTATTTCCTTCTTTATGTCTCATCCTTATAAAAATAAATTATGAATACTTATTCAAAAATAATCAATATACATTATTTTATCAATTAAATTTGAAAAATAATTTGTAGATTATCTTCAAAGTTCTTATTTTTACTCATTACATAATCAAAAATCAAGAGGTTAAACATGGATACTTTCCTTTTATTATCTGGTGCTTTGCAGATTATCCTATCGCTATTTATTGGGATTATTTTTATTTTTCTTGCTTTTAAAATCTTTGTGAGGTTGGCATTCAAATTTGATGAGTCTGACGAACTAAAAAAGAATAATGTTGCTGTTGCAATTTTGACTGGTTCTATTATCTTCTCTGTTGTCTTGATAATGAAAAGTAGTCTTGAACCTGCAGTACAGGTTTTTGCAATTACATTAAGAAATCCGGATGCTTCTTTTGTGACTTATCTTGAAACAGTTGGAATTATTCTTGGTCATATAGTGCTAAGTGCAGTTATTGCATTTATTGGAATTTACGTATCAATGTTAATCTTTATGTGGTTAACTCGTAAAATTAATGAAATGACGGAAATTAAAAGCAACAATATTGCAGTAAGTATTTTATTAAGTTTTGTGATAATTTCAATGGCTTTATTGTTAAATGCAGGCATTATTACTTTATTGGATGCCTTAGTTCCATTCCCGCAAATTTCGCTTGGCGATATAGGTGTTTAATTTTATCAGAGGGATAAAATGAAAAATATTAATAATCAAATATCTTATGTTCCACCAGAAAAGTCAAAACGAACTCTTGGAAAAATTGTTGTTGTCCTGATTGTTTTATGCGCTATTTTTACACTAGGATTTGTTTTACAAAGAGGGAACAGAAATACAAATCAAAGAACTGATGTTACAACTAAAAATTATACTATTTCTACTTCCAGTTCAACAAGAGATAATACTACGCAAGCTTCATACAATTGGAAATATGTTGACAATAATTTGAAAAGTAAGAAATACAATTTGACATTTAAACTAACTACTGACGAAGTTCAACAGTGTATAAATTATCTTGAACAAGTTGAGAATATGTCTGATTATGAATTGGGTTGCTCAAATATAAAAAACAAGAGTTCTATAGAATATTACAGAGCATACTGGCATGCAGTTTACAACAAACTTTATACTTTCGAATCGCCTAAATTTGATAAAATAGTTAGTGGCTTTAAGGATATATTTTCAAAGGAAAATTTTTCAAGCAAAGATAAAATGCTATTCTTAATGACTTTCGTTCAAAACATTACATACAAAAGGCCGGGTGATTATCTTGACATCATTCCAGGAAAAGTAGTAATTTCTAAACGTTATGGTGATTGCGATACAAAATCGATGTTACTTTATGTTTTATTCGAAAAATTCGGTATTGATTGCGTTATGTTTTGGAGTTATCAGTATAGCCATGCCATGCTTGGGGTTAACACAAGTGCAAGTGGATATTCAAAGAC
>JAFGPR010000027.1 GCA_016936095.1 Ignavibacteriales bacterium
TCCGGTGGTGTGGATACATTGGGTATTTTTGATATAAAGTATAAAAAGGCACAAAAAAATTTAGTTGCTTACGAAATGATGGTAACAGGATTAAAAGGTGGGCATTCAGGTCTTGATATACACCAAGGAAGAGCAAATGCAATTAAATTAATCGGATTTTTACTCAATAAACTTGATAACAAAAAAATCAAATTCAAACTTTCAAGTATTAAAGGTGGTTCATTAAGAAATGCAATTCCACGTGAAGCTGAAACGATTATTATGATCAGGGAGAAAGATATAAAGGTTGTTGATAAAATTATTTTGGAATATGTAAAAGATTGTAAGAATGAATATCAGGGAACGGATAAGGATATTCAGATAAAATTTTCTAAAATTAAGAAAGCACCGAAAAAAGTTTACTCGAGAAAATTCGCACAAAAATTAATAAATTGTATACTCGCATTGCCACATGGTGTAATTTCGATGAGCCAAACAATGTCTAACTTAGTAGAAACATCGACTAACTTAGCTACAATTGTTGAAGAAAAAAGAAAATTAAAAATCGGCACAAGCCAAAGAAGTTCAATTGAAAGCGCTAAGAAAAACCTCGCTGATGTAATCAAATCAGTTTTTGAATTATGCGGTGCTACAGTTATCCGCGGTGATGGTTATCCTGGATGGCAACCAAATTTGAAATCTGAATTACTGAAATTCAGTATGGCAACATATCAAAAATTATATAAGAGAAAACCAAAAGTAAAAGCAATTCACGCAGGATTGGAATGTGGTATTCTTGGTTCAAAATCTGAAGGACTTGATATGATTAGTTTCGGCCCGACTATTCAAGGAGCACATTCACCTGATGAAAAATTGAATATTTCTGATGTTCAGAAACTATATGATTTTATTAAAGTCCTTTTGAAAGATTTAGCATCAAAAAGAAAGTAAATTAAATTGTTCAGTTATAGACAAAATTGAATCATAAATATTGGAACATATTAATTGTAAATTATTCTTAATAAAGAAGATTTAAAAAATGAAAAAAATATTAATTACTGTGGGAAGCATAATTGCAATATTTTTTATTCTTGGATTATTTTTTAAAGTATTGAAATTTTTTATTTACATTGGTTTCATAATAGCTGCGGCTATTGCTATATATGTATTTTTCAAATACTTAGCTAAGAAATAATTGATGAATACAACATTTGTGTTATTTTTTCTTTTTGCAAAAAATATTATAATTGCAATCAAAAATTTTTATTCTATCACTATTAAAGGGAATTTATGAAATTTCTCAAGTTATCAGTTGTCGGTCTTATCCTAATTTTATTCTTCAATTTTTGTTCTTCTAAAGAGGATACCTCTATTGAAATAAATATAAATCTTGATAACCATATTGCCAGTATTAAAGATTTTTTTGATTCAGAAAATAATTTGGATGGCTTTACTTTTAGTAAGGATACTTTACTTTCTTACTACAAAGCAAAAAATTTTGAACCTTATTGGACAAAAGATGAAAACACTTTAGCAAAGGTTGATACTTTACTATCTTATCTCAGTCAATCAAATAAACATGGTATAAATCCGGAATTTTTCAATTATACATTGCTAGATAGCATATACAAACAAATCAAGAAACTAGCAGAGCAAGGGAAAGATGTTGATAAAAATTTATTGGTCAACTTGGAATTATTATCAAGTGATGCTTTCTTAAAATATTGTTATGTCATTCAAACGGGGATTACTGATCCTCGTAATATCATTCCCTCTGAGTCGCAAATAATTTTTAATAAGACAAAAATAAAGGATCTATTCAGTCCTTTAAAGTCATCAAGTGTAAATCATACTTTACATAAAGTTCAGCCAAAAGAGTATCGTTATGTTAAATTACAAAATGCATTGGAATATTATGAATTCCTTTCAAAGTATGATAAATGGGAAGCTCTTCAAATTGGAGAAACAGAAAAATTTGAAATAGGTTCGACTTCACCACTTATTCCTTTTATTGCAAAACGTCTCGTATTTTTAGGTTATCTTGATGCCAAAAAATATTTTAGTAAAGAAGCAAATATTAATCTTATTCAACCGAATATTTTAAATGAAATTAATAAAAATAAGTTTTCGAGTCCTTTAAATTCAATGCGATTTATGGTCATTGGTTTAATTAATAAAATAAACCAGACTGGAACGAATAACAGATTTACTACCTATGACAGTACTTTATTCAAAGCAGTTATAGAATTTCAAGAAGATTTTGGTTTGATAGATGATGGAGTGATCGGTAAAACAACAATCGAAAAATTAAATTTACCGACATCAACTTATATAGAAAAAATAAAACTTAATCTTGAAAGAGCAAGATGGTTTACTTATCCTGATACAAGTGATTATGTGCTAGTAAACCTTCCAGCCTTTGAATTGTATTGTGTCAAAGATGATTCTGTCTTACTCGATATGCGGATATGTATTGGAAAAAATAGTGGATACGCTAAAGGTAGTGGCTATGTCGACCATCGAAGTCCAATGCTAAGTAGCAACATTACTCATATGGTCTTAAATCCAACTTGGGGTGTCCCTCGAAATATTGCTGAAGATGAAATTTATTACAAAGCCTTGAGAAATCAAGATTACCTTAAAAACGGTGGTTACAATGTTTATCATAATGGTAAATTAGTTCAGTCTGATACAATTCAGTGGGCTAATTATTCTAATCGTGGCTTACCATTTAGTTTCGTTCAAAATCCTGGCGGTGGTAATGCCTTAGGTAAAATAAAATTCAGATTCCTTAATGGTTATGGTGTATATCTGCATGATACTCCTAGCAAATCTTATTTTCTTGTTTCAAATCGTGCTGTTAGTCATGGTTGTATAAGAATTCAAAAACCAGTTGACTTTGGTGCATATTTATTGAGAGGCCATAAGAAATTTGATGGTGATGATGTTCGTGTCGCATTGGGATATAAACCGGAGAAAAAATCCTATGAAGAATCAAAGAAAAATTTACAATCTTTAGGTGGTTTAAGCGATAAAGATTTGTACCTTAACCGTAAAGTACCATTGATTATTGATTATATGAATACTTTTGTCGATTCAGAAGGATATCTGAATATTAGAAATGATGTATATCAAAGAGATGAAAGTTTGAAAGAAAAAATTAATTTTGCATTGTAATTATCTAAAGAAATATATTTTAGAGACGTGATAAATCACGTCCCTTTATTAATACTTCTTCCTCATCTTGCTAAACTTGTACAACCTGTAATTAATACTGTCTGTCAAAGCTTTTACACTTGCTTCAATAATATTTGTTGATACACCTACCGTTGACCAATTACTTTCTCCATCACTCGATCCTACTAATACTCGAACTTTTGCTTCGGTTCCGTTTTTTTCTCCAAGTACACGAACTTTGTAATCAACTAAATATATCATTGATATTTGTGGAAAAAATCTGAATAATGCTTTTCTAAGAGCGTTATCGAGTGCGTTCACTGGTCCATTTCCATCAGCAGCGGTATGTTCAATTTCTTCACCTACCTGAACTTTTAATACAGCTTCTGAGTAATTATTGCCTTTATCATCAAATACCGCATTGACTTTTGCATATGTAATATTGAAAAAAGGTTTAATATCTTCTAATTCTTGTCTCAACAATAATTCAAAACTTGCATCAGCACCATCAAATTGAAATCCTTCATATTCCAATGATTTAATATAATTCACAAAATTTTGACTAAATTTTTTATCATTAGGAAGATCAATACCAATTTCTTTTGCTTTATATCTTATATTACTTTGCCCTGATAAATCAGAAACGATTACTCTCTGTTGATTTCCTACAGATTTAGGTTCGATGTGTTCGTACATTTTTGAATCTTTAATAACAGAACTGACATGAATCCCCCCCTTATGAGCAAAAGCAGACAATCCAACAAAAGGAACATTATTTTTTGGTATTAAATTCATAAGCTCAGAGACATAATGAGAAAGAGAAAACAAATTTTCAAGATTTATATTACTCTTTGTTTTTCTCTTTAATTTAATAATTAAATTTGGAATAATGCTGCATAAATTTGCATTACCACATCTTTCGCCTATTCCATTTATTGTTCCTTGAATATGAGTAACCCCTGCTTCAACTGCAATCAATGAATTAGCAACCGCTAAATCACTATCATTATGTGCGTGAATACCTAATGGAATTTTTATCTTATCTTTAACTTTCTTCGTAATTTCAAATATCTCATTTGTCAATGTCCCACCATTTGTATCGCAAAGAGCAATAACTATAGCCCCGGCTTTTTCTGCGGCTAACAGCATTTTTATAGCAAATTCATTATCATCTTTATATCCATCAAAAAAGTGTTCAGCATCGAAAATTACTTTGCGGTCATTATCTTTTAAATACTTGACAGAATTAAAAATCAATTCTTCATTTTGTTCGGCACTTAATCCAAGACTTTTCTCTGAATGGAATTTCCAAGTTTTACCAAAAATTGATACATAAGGAGTATCAGCTTTCAATAATGCATTTAGATTAACATCCTCTTTGACTTTATCTACTGCTCGTGCCGTTGAACCGAAAGCACATATTTTAGAATTTTTTAAATTAAGTTTTTTCACTTTTTGAAAATATTCTTCATCCTTTGGATTGCTGCCAGGCCAACCTCCTTCAATGATATCAATTCCAAATTCATCAAATTTTTCTGTTATCAACAATTTGTCATGAATAGATAAATTAATACCTTCGCCTTGCGTTCCATCTCGAAACGTTGTATCAAAAATTTCGATTAGATTTTCACTTTCCATTCTTCCTCCTTTAAATCATTTTATTTTTTTTTGCATAATTGAAGATACCACCAGCTTCAATAATTGGTTTTACGACACCTAAATCTTTCAGTCCATAATTTGTTGTTTTACATATATTATTAATTCTCATATTTACTAAATCAATCTCAATCAAATCACCAGTTTCTATTTTATCATTTAATTTAATTTTACTTTCAATCGGAATTATAAAACCACCATCAATTGAATTTCTATAAAATATCCTTGCATAAGATTCTGCAACAATTGCTTGGACACCAGCCATTTTTAAGGCAAATGGAGCATGCTCCCGCGAAGAACCACAACCAAAATTCTTTCCAGCTACAACAATATCAAATAATGTTACATACTTATCTTCTTCAATAAATGGAATGTTCCCTTTTGGTAAACCTGATTCCTGTACGGGAATCCCTGTTAGTGCATATTTACCATATAATCTTGCTTCTTCCTTTTTTGTTAAACTAAAAACCAAATATTCTGCTGGAATAATTTGATCAGTATCAATATTATCACCTAAAACAAAAGCACGACTAATTATTTTTTGTTGCATATAATATTCTGACACTTAATTGAAAATGTATAATTTGTTAATTTACAATACGTTGTTGCAATTCACTTAACAATAATTTATAAAAAATCTCTTGGATCTGTAATCCTTCCATTTATTGCAGAAGCAGCAACCGTTAAAGGTGAAGCAAGATATACTTCAGCTTTTTTACTTCCCATTCGTCCCGGAAAATTTCTATTTGTCGTTGAAATTACAATATCACCATCAATTGACCGACCGGTTGTATCTTCAGGTCCACCAAGGCAAGCAGCACATGAAGGTGGAGCAAGAAAACAACCTGACTCAATAAATATTTCTTTCAATGTTTTGCCACCAATTCTTTTTTCTTGAAGTCCGTTTTCAACTTGTTTAGTAGCTGGAATAATAAATGTATCGACACATACTTTCTTACCAATCAGAATTTTCGCAGCATTAATAAAATCAGTAATCTTACCTCCAGTGCAAGAACCAATATAGCTTTTGGTTATTTTCTGATTAGTAAGATTTCTTGCGGTATCACCGTTATCGGGACTATGAGGTTTTGCTACACGTGGTTCGATTATTTGAGAATTATATTTGTATTCCTTAAGATATTTTGCATCAGAATCACTTTTAAAAATCTCAAAGTTTTTATTCGTTTTACCTTTCAAATATTGTAATGTTATTTCATCAGCCTCAATAATTCCATTAATAGCACCTGCTTCAATTGCCATATTTGTTAAAGTCATTCTTTCTTCCATATTCATAACACTGATAGTATCACCGCAAAATTCCATTGCTTTATATGTCGCACCATCGGTTGTAATATCATTTAAAACCTGAAGAATTAAATCCTTTGCTGTCAAATATTCGGGTAGTACATTTTCAAAAATAAATTTTATTGATTCAGGGACTCTTTCCCAGATTTTTCCCGTACCCATAATGAAAGCAGCATCTGTATTTCCGACACCAGTTGAAAACATTCCGAATGCACCTGATGTGCAAGTGTGTGAATCTGTTCCGAATAAAACTTTTCCTGGAATATTAAGACCTTCTTCTGCTAGAGTAATATGACATACACCTTTATATTTTTCAGTAAATGGAGGATAAAAATTAGTAAGATTATACTCATTTGCAAATTTATTAAGCAATTCTAAATTTCTTTTCGCCTGAACATTTTTTGTATAGATATAATGGTCAGGAATAATCACGACTTTATTAATATCCCAGATTTTTGCTGATTCGCCAAATTCCTTTTTCCATATTTCTATTGTCGGAGGACCGCATACGTCATGTGTTAATAATACATCTACATTTAACCAGATATTATCTCCCGATGAAATTTCTTTTTTACCTGATGCTTTGGCTAATATTTTTTCTGTGATTGTATAACCCATGATTAAGATAATATTTTATTACTAAAATGATTAATCGCCTGAATGTAAGCTTTTGCACTTGCTTCAATAATATCTGTAGATACACCTTTACCAATGTAAGATTTATTATCACTTCTAATTCTTATTGTTACTTCTCCCATTGCTTCTCTACCTGCTGTAACTGAACGAACATGATAATCTTCAACCTTAGGTTTTATCTTCAATGCTCTATCAATTGCATTCAAAATTGCATCAATAGGTCCATCACCTGTTGATGATTCCTGAACTATTTCATTTTTTATTTTGATCTGAACAGTTGCAGTTGGAATTAAATTGATCCCTGCGTTAACCTGTAAATATTCAAGATGATAAAACTCATCTGATTTGAAAAACTCATCACCCATCAACGTTCGTAAATCCTCATCATAGACTTCTTTCTTCTTATCTGCAATTTCTGTAAAACGTTTATATGCTTTATCAATTTCTTCTTCTGTTAGGTTATAACCTAATTCAAACAATCTTGCCTTCAATCCATGTCTTCCTGAATGTCTTCCAAGAACGATTTTAGTTTTTACTGCTCCAACTGAATCAGGTGTCATTATTTCATAAGTATTTCTATTTTTCAACATTCCATCCTGATGAATACCTGACTCGTGTGCAAAAGCATTTTCTCCAACAATCGCTTTATTCGGTTGAACAATTATTCCTGTAAACCCCGATACAATTTTACTTGTAGTATAAATCTCTTTTGTAATAATATCAGTTTGAAAATCAAACAAATCTTTTCTTACGTTTAATGCCATTACAATTTCCTCAAGTGAAGCATTACCTGCTCTCTCGCCTATTCCATTGACCGTGCATTCAACTTGTCTCGCTCCATTCTGAATCGCCGAGATTGAATTTGCCACAGCAAGTCCTAAATCATTATGACAATGAACACTGATAATTGCTTTATCAATATTTTTGACTCTTCGTTTCAATTCGGCAATCATATTTCCAAATTCAAACGGCATTGTATAACCGGTTGTATCGGGAATATTTACTGTTGTAGCACCTGCATCAATAGCTGTTTCAATGATGTCAGCTAAATAACCAATGTCAGTCCTACCTGCATCTTCAGCAGAAAATTCAACATCATCGCAAAATGTTTTTGCATAAGCGACAGCATCATAGGACATTTGAAGTACAGTTTTCCTTTTTTCCTCAAGATTACTTCCGTATTTCTCGTCGCCAAATTTACCAAGTATATGAAAATCAGATGTACTTGAAAATGTATGTATTCTTTTCTTCTCTGCATTTTTTATTGCTTCGTATGCAGTTTTTATATCAATTTCTTTTGCACGTGCAAGCGCAGCAACTATTACCTTCACCTGTTCAGAAATTCGTTGAACTGCTTCAAATTGTTCCGGCGAAGAGATTGGAAAACCTGCTTCAATTACATTAACTTTTAATTTCTCCAACTGACGTGCAATCTCAACTTTTTCATACACATTCAAAGATGCACCTGGAGATTGCTCGCCATCTCTTAATGTGGTATCAAAGATAATTATCTTTTCCATTACATTACTCTTTTATTGAACTATTAAATCATTGAGGATTTGATCCGTCATACCAGTTGTGGTTACAAGTATAGTGCCTTCAGAAAATATATCAGCTGTTCTGTATCCTTCTGCAAGAGTTTTTTTAATTGAATTTTCAATAACATCAGAAATATCTTTTCTTTTAAATGTCAATTCAAACATCATTGCCAATGAAGAAATCGTAGCCAAAGGATTAGCTTTATTTTTGCCCGCAATATCTGGTGCACTACCATGTATTGGTTCATAAAGTGCATATTTTTCACCAATACTTGCAGATGGTAGCATTCCAAGACTACCAGTGATCATACCGGAAATATCGCTCAATATATCTCCGAACAGATTTCCTGTTAGGATTACATCAAACTGCGTAGGATTGCGGACAATTTGCATAGCTGCATTATCAACATACATATTTTGTAACTCAACATCTTGAAAATCTTTATGAACTTCAGACACAACTTTTCGCCAAAATTGTGAACATTCAAGCACGTTTGCTTTGTCAACATTAGTAACTCTTTTCTTTCTTCCTCTTGCAATTGTAAAAGCTTGTCGTGCTATTCTTTCAACTTCTTCTTTAGTATAAATCATTGTATTATAACCTTTTGTATCATCATAACCACGAGGTTTTCCAAAATAAATTCCACCAGTCAACTCACGTAACACGATGAAATCAGTCCCTTTTAAAATTTCACTTTTTAAAGACGATGCATCGAGTAATTCATTATATACTTTTGCAGGACGAATATTAGTGAATAATCCAAGGGAACTTCTTAATTTCAATAATCCTGCTTCTGGTTTTTTTGAATGTTCGAGATTATCCCATTTATAACCACCAACAGCACCCAACAAAACCGCATCCGATTTTTTACAAGATTCAATTGTTTTCTCTGTAAGTGGCACACCATATTTATCATAAGAACAACCACCAAAAAGTTCTTCAGTAAAATTAATTTTGATCTTAAATATTTCTGAGATTTTTTCAATTACTTTCACTGCTGAAGATACTATCTCAGTTCCGATACCATCACCTGGAAGAAGTGTTATATTAATATTCATTTGTTATCTCTTAATTCTATTTTTACCCATAATAAATGACATCATTTCACGGAGTTTAGCACCAACTTCTTCAATCTTATGCTCTCTATTTTCCTTTCTCATTTTTTCCATATTCGGCATTCCAGCATTATATTCTGCAAGCCACTCTTTAGCAAATGATCCGTCTTGAACTTCCTGCAAGATTTTTTTCATTTCCTTTTTTGCTTCATCTTTGATTATTCTTTTACCTCTTGACATTCCACCATATTCCGCAGTATCGCTTACGGAATAATTCATTAGACTTAAACCACCCTCGTAATACAAGTCAACTATTAATTTCATCTCGTGCATACACTCAAAATATGCAAGTTCCGGTGGATAACCAGCTTCTACGAGTGTTTCAAATCCTGCTTTAATTAATTCTGCTGAACCACCACATAAAACCGCTTGTTCGCCAAATAAATCTGTTTCTGTTTCATTTTTAAAAGTTGTTTCAATGACACCTGCTTTGGTACTGCCAATTCCTTTTGCCCAAGCAAGTGCAATATCCTTTGCGTTACCTGAATAATCTTGCTCAATTGCGATAAGGCTTGGAACTCCTTTGCCCTCAGTGAAAATTCTTCTTACTAAATGTCCCGGTCCCTTTGGTGCAATCATAATAACATTGACATCAGTAGGAGGAACGATTTGCTTATAGTGGATATTAAAACCGTGAGCGAAGATCAATGTTTTTCCAGTTGTCAAATTTTGTGCAATATCTTGATCATAGATTTTTTTCTGAACCTGATCAGGTAATAAAATCATAATAACATCAGCTTCTTTCGAGGCAGTGTCAGCATCAACTACTTTGAAACCATCTTCAACTGCTTTTTCCCAAGCTGGACTGCCTGTTACTTCTGCCACTATTACGTCCATCCCATTATCTTTTAAATTTAATGCATGTGCATGTCCTTGACTACCGTAACCAATTATAGCAATTTTCTTATTTTTAAGTGCA
>JAFGPR010000256.1 GCA_016936095.1 Ignavibacteriales bacterium
GCCATTCAAGGCTGGGGAGCCGATGGTAATGATAGAGACGAATTTACCGATTCGCCCCCTGTTTTTGGCGATATGGACGGCGATGGGGAGAATGAGATCATCTTGTTTTCCGACCATGAACGGGCTGGCGAATACAAAAACCGGGGTAATAGCCTTTGGGTGGTTAATCCCGATATGACGAGAGTCCCGGGCTTTGAAACGCCCAAAACAACGGGTATGCCTTTATATACCGGCTACGAAGAGAATATAGTACAAGTAGCTCCCTCGCCCTCTCTTTCGCTGTTAGGTACAAGTACGATGTACGTTATAGCACCATCGTACGATGAGTATATCTATTGCTATGCTTCAGATGGGACACAAAAATGGAAGAAACAGTTCGACGCGCCGGGAGATGCTTTTATTGGAGCCAGCGAATCGGCAATTGGCGATCTTAATAACGACGGTATTCCTGAAATAATTTTTACCACCTATTCAACTAAAGCTGACCGGTCGAATTTATACATTCTAAACAGTGATGGAGCACTGCTACACAAAGTTAAGATTGCAGGACGGGGAAGTATGTCGGCTCCAACCCTTGCCGATGTTGATAAAGATGGGAAAGTTGAAATTGTCATCTCGCTAAAAGACACACTTGGAGGCACAAAAGGTGGTGTTCAAATCTGGAAGGTTGCGTCGGCATTAAATAGCATAATCGAATGGCCTACAGGAAGAGGTAATTATTTGCGTACAGGCGAATATAGGTAAATCTCCAATCACTTTAAAGTAAATTATCAATGCGCTTGTGTAAGAAGTCCATCTATACGGGGGAATAGGGCAGGCTTTACAATTTCTGACTGTTTTCAATTCATTTTTACGGACTATTTATAATGATTTTCAAACTGCAAAACCTATCCACGAAGCACATTTTGAGCATGAGTAAAGGGATCGCATTGCTTGCAAAGAGGAGGGTCAACGAATTGACGCTAATTTAAACGAATTAATAAAAGGGCTCGCTGAGCTCGCTTGAGGGTAGGTCCACGAATTACACGAATGGACACGAATAAATAGTCTCGCGTTGCTCGCTGGAAATGATCCACAGATGAACACAGTTTCTGGGGATTGGGTATGGACCGTCTCCTAAGCCTATCAAAGTTCTCCGGATACTTTGGAGAAACTCTTATTGAAGTAGGCTGTTTGGTTGAAAAACATGACTGGGGTTGGTGAATGCTTATGAACAAACCATTGCTGTTTCCTGAAAAAAAGTTTTTAGGGTTGACAAAATAGCGGTGGCAGACAGACAAGCTCTTTTATAATTTTTTGTTACGTATTGGTCCGTGTGAATTGCAAATGTGCTTGACTGTTGGGGGTGAAATACACTTTTACAACAAATCTTTACACCTTTGTCTTTTATACTGCTTTATTTGAGTAATTATATTATTCAAAAATAAAACCAGCATCCTCCGCAATATTGAATATTTTAATCAACTTTTTAGATTGAGCAGCACTTGGCAATCCATTTCTGCCAATCAATTCAGCAATTGATTTAATAAACAATTTATCATTATAGTTTATTACCTTTTCATTTTCAACTTTATTATAGACATTCATCCAATAACCTGCACCTAAATTATAAACATCAACAGATGCATCTATATCATTATTGAATTTGCGCTCTTTTTTGGCTTGTCTCTCATCTTCCTTTTCAAATCTAAGATCCTTTAAATCATTGTAAAAGAATTCTGATATTTCATATGTGGCATTTTTATATTTATTCCATGTTTCTCTCTGACGAGCATATTCACGAACAATAATCCCTCCAGAATTTTCCAAAAACTTGTGAGTCATTAAAGAAACATTTTCAACTTCATAAACAAAGGATGGATAGAGGCTTTGTGCTTTCCAAATTAGGTCATAATCAATAGTTTTATTATCTGGAATCGAAGCCATTATTTTAGCAATTGTATAGGGCACAATTTGAGCCCTGTTACCACCTTTTGGATACCAGGATTGTTTTCCAACAAGCTTTTCTATCGAATTATAAATAATAATTGACACAATTGATTTTTTAAAAAAATAATCATTGAGTTGTTCAACAGAATTTTCACAAATATCATCTATTTTAGATGCAATTAGCTTCATCATTTTTGACGAAATATCACATGCTGTATAAGGATGACCATCCATAATTGTCATGCATTTTATAAGTTGCTCTTTTTTTACAACCTGATTTTTTGGATGTTTTTTAATAAATTTATCTCTTTCAGATTGAGTTAATTTCATTTGTTCTTGCTCCCATTTCCCCCGTGATCTTTCATAAAACCAAACAGTAGGAAAAGGATTACCATTAACCGGCGGTGCAAAATTCTTAGCTGACAACGAAAGTGTTTCCATTATGACATGGAATTTGTGATTTGAAAAGAAATCAGCTGGTGTTACTTTTGTCTGACTATTAGCACATTCTGAAATATTCCTTATCATTTCATTGTATTGCTTGTCATTTTCCTCTTCGTCAACTTCGTCGTTTGTTTTTAACACTGTTAACTTCATTGGCACAAAGATATTTTCTAGCTGCTCGTTATCCTTTTTAACAACAGCACTTGCCATAGAAGCTGTCGTCTGGCCACCATTTATAATCTGTAATCCTTTGAACGATGTGATTCTATTACCATCATTTGACAATTCAACTGATTGTGAGATTGTTGCAATTCCATTATTATAAGTAAAGAATTTCTTTGGATCGCTTATAATTGTTTTCCTTATCCCTTTGTTAACAGCATTTTTAAGACTTAAAAAAGCACGAACATTACCCTGTAATAAACGACTACCGTGTTTTAAATAAATATCAGCAAGGAATTTTCCAGGGACAATTGCCAGGTATGCATCATATTCATCGCAATCAGTCATATTTGCTCGAATGCATTGAATTCCATCTATTCCAAAATCTGAAACATTTATTTCAATAGCCTCACTATTTACTGAGGTATATAAATCATAAAATCTTTCTAAATACCATAGATTTACTTCTACAGGTCTGTCGTATAGTTTCTCCTTCTGAATATATTTTACACGGGAACTAAGAACGGAGTTTGTAATTATAAAAAATTTAAACTTCAAAACAGAAGATTCAAAACTGGTTTTACCAATTAATTTTCTTATTTGTCGGGCAATATCAATTGTTTGGTCTGATTCGTCACAATAATCAGATATATTTCCCTGATAAGCCTCTTCTATAAAGCTTTTCATCCTGGAATACAAAGTATCTATTTGAGTATTCGTAAGTGCTACCGGAGTTTCTGAGTTATTAAAATCACTTATTAGAAGACAAACAGATCCATCGGCTTCATCGAAACCGAATGCATTAAATTGCATCATACGATTCTTACGACCTCTGCTGCCAAAATAATGTATAATAGGATCAGGAAATTCTTCATTTTCTACCAACAAATCAATTGTTTTCTGTATGAATTCTTCATTAGGATCAGTACTGTTTATTGCTGCATCTGACCGTATTTGCTCAAGAAAATCCTTTCTATATTCTTCTATATTCATAACTAGTATTAAATCAAAAAGTTGTTTAAAATAGTCAAAGATAAATCATATTGTACTTTTATAATCGCATCATTAATATCATTTCTGGTAAGTTTTGGAAAATTGGAATCTACCATGTATCTGGACATGGAAACAAATTCGTAAACAAGTTCATCGTAAATTTCATCAAAGGCAAAACCGTGAGACATAATCGCGGATAGAAATAAATCTTTGTGGATATCCAGTTCAAGTGAATTTAGTATCTCTAATGCCAAACCATTGATTTTAATGCCATCATACGACGAACTCATTTTCTCAAGAGAGAAAACTACTAGTTCACCTTTGTTGATACTCTCCAATTGTTCAAGTGATGAAATCTTCACACTATCTTTACCTGAACTAATTGTTTTGACTTCATACCAGATACCTTCATACGAAAAGTCTTTATGAGTCAATTCCTGTCCACTCCAACTACTTAAAGCCTCTCCTTTACCATACTTTTCAAACAGAAAATCACGCAAAAAAAGAAGTTCTCCAACCAATCCCATAATATCTGACTCGGCTAATAGTTTTTTTGTAGCTGAAAACATTTTCTTCCATGAATAATATCTGTCAAGAATTGTTTTATATGCTTTTCTATAATCAGTTATTGATTCTGTAGCTTCAATAATATCATTGCAAAATATAAAGAACAACTCGTTGATATCATTTTGTGTCAAGGAAAATTGAAGCGTATTAAAGTCTTCATTTCTATATTGATTTACTGCTATACCCGCAACAGATTTAATATTTTTTTCAGGTTTAAAATCACCGCGGTATTTTATAGCATATCTGCCCTGATCATCACGCCCAACATACAAATCAATAAAATGAGAAGGATTGATTCTGGAAAATATATTTATACCTTCTATTTCGAGAAACCGATTTTTTATTTTTTCCATTTTATTCTTCTAAAGATTCTTCAAGGTTTTCTTCTATTTCTTGTCTCGCATAAACCATATTCACTTTATATTTATGATATTCTGCGACACTAGAATTTTTTCCCATTGGAAATCCAATAGAAAATCCCATCACAGGAATTCCGTCTAATTTTTCAATAAATTTCTGTTCACTAACAGAAAGGCCTTCATCCTTTAAATCAACAGGATAAATCATCAAAAGAGGATTTCTATCTGGCACATATTTAAACCATACTTCTTGTTTAATCGTTTTACTATCTTGTTTCAATTCACCAGCTTCACAGGCTCTTTCTTTAGCTTGAGTAATTTGTGGTTCGGAAAGTCCGTTTCTTGCATCCGATGGACTAGCTAATCTGCCACTTTTCCCACTTATACTTATTCTGTTTTTATTTAATCTGAAGCTACGTTTTACCAGTGCTATTTTGATATCTTTGATTAATTCAAAAGAACTTTCTTCTGAATCTGTTCTTCTTTCTCCTTCGATTAAAACAACATCCCATTTTTTAAGAATTTCTTCTTTTGTATTTTCGAGGAAATCAACAATTTGCGTGGTATCAAATTTTAAATTATATGGTGAAATATAAAGCTTTCGAAAAAATTTTGTAATCTTTTCAACAGGTACATTATTTCTAAAAAATAGACCTTTGGCAATTTTATCTTCTCTAGTTAAGTGATAACCTTCTGCACTCAGATTTTCAATAAACTTTTTTGTTAATTCAAAATTTCTATTGACTTTATTTATATCTGTATCAATATGAGGTGTATCGAAAACTGAACCCCAGTAAGAAATTTGTTCTATGTGATCAACTGCCGTTCTCATCTTGTTACGTGCAGTAATCATTAATTCATTACTATCATTGCGGACTCTTAATCCAAAATATTCAGGAGTTAATCTTGCATCTCTCATTCGACGTATATCCTTCTTAAGATCGTCTGTGTTTTCTGCAATTTCATTGTACCAGTTGGCAGAATTTTTACTTGTCCATATTCTAAACAAATCTTCGTAATTTTTTCTATAACCAAACCACCTCCCCATTTGCATAAGAACATCATAGGTTGAAGTATTTCTGTAAAAATAGCTTACCAGTAAACCTTCAAGTGTAAGGCCGCGAGACAGAGCAAGACCTCCTATTGCTATTGCCCTTAAATGTGGATTCTTTTCATAATCAAGTTTTCCGGAATTTTTACCACTGTTAACAACCAGAATTTCAATGTTCTGAATGGCATTTATCAGGTTTTCTTTTTTACATACTTCATTCCATTCAATATCAATGTTAGAATACTGATTATCCCAACATTCCTTTAATTCTTTATATAGCTCATTTGTTTCGTTTTTGTCTATATCATGTGAGAAATTTGAATCTATTTCATGAAAAACATTGTTAAATATTTTTTCAATTTTACCCTTAATATATTTCTGAACCTTTACGAATCTTGAGATATTGATCATCATGGTACGGGGCTCCAAAGAATCTCCCCTTAAATCTCTGATTACATTCGCAAGAAAGAAGCAATAAACTGAAGTTTTTAAACTTGTAGGTAATATTCCAGACCATTCTTTTTTATGTTTATAATAAAAATTAGTCTCTGTATCATAATCTTCATCTTCAACAGGTTCCTCAATATCCTGAATCCAGACAATTGAGTTTGCGTGTTCTGCGTCTTTACCAAAGATTTTCTTTGCCCCGATGTAATTAGATGGGGCTTCCAATACATAAATAAAATTTTTGGGGAAAAGATCATCATTCAACATTTCTTCCGAAGTATCCGGATTTATGAAAACATTGGCATAAGGAGTTGCAGTGAATCCTACGTATGTTGTTTGAGTAAAAACGTGAACAAGTTTTCTTATTATTTCATTTGTTTTGGTCGGATCATCCTCTTCTTTACTAGTATTAATCGATGCATTGTCGGCTTCATCATCAATCATTAACATCGGATAGTGTATCTTTTTATCTTGTGATTCGGCATTCATATCGTAAAGCCAGCCATATAATTTTTCAAGAACTTTTGTGTTTTTCTTGACAATGAACATAACTAATTGATGATTAGCCAAGGAAGTTGTTATCTGATCTTTACTGCCAACAAAATCATACTCCAATGAAGTCATTGCAGTTACCTTGATCGGTTTACCATCTTTGCCCACACCAACCCTTTTGATAACTTTAGCTTTATTTTTCCCTTTCAAACCTGTTATGCTAATTCCGACAATTCCAGATTCAATTCTTTTTTGAGTCTGAGATCTTAACGTTTCAGTAACACCAGTTAGTAAAATTACAATCTTATATCCGGCATCAGCAGCTTTGCTTATCAACCCAGTATAAGTAGAAGTCTTTCCAGATTGAACATCTCCTATTACCAGGCCGCGTCTAAAGAATGGGGCTGAATCGGCAGGATCACCAAGATAATTCATCAAATCTTTCAGAGTACTATTGTCAAGGTTATTTACAACATTCAAATTAAGCTTTACTTCTCTAATCAAATAATCCCTGTATCTTTTCCAGAAAAACTCGTCATATCCTTCCTCCTCACATTTTATTGAGTACCAATCCCTATGTTCATAATAATCATCAACAATACTTACACCCTCTTTTTGTTGAATATGACATTTATACTCAAATTCTTTTTTTATCCTATTGTAATCTTCTTCACTTACATCTATAAGTGCAATTTTTAATCCTCTTTTTATAATCTCATCAACCTTTTCTTCTGGAATAGAATAAATATCAATGCCATTTATTTCTGCTGAATCCTGGATAATGCGAACTATCCTTTCTATTTTATCAGGGGTTAGTGTCATATTTTAAAATTTTCATAAAAATTGGTAATCATGCCTGGGTGTTTACAAAAGGGTTCTGATTTAAATAATTGATCAATTGTTTGTTTAGGAGTAAGATGCCCAAGGTCAAGAACATGCTTAACCCACATCATACCTTTATGTTCAATATCTTTTAACCTTTCTTCATCATCTTCCTCATCGACAATATCCTGAGAAATATCAATATAGATCTGTTGATAAGGTACACTTCGCTCAATTTCTTCGAGCACCATTTCAAAACGACTCATAGCGTCTTCATCAACATTATTTTTGAGTAGTTCAAAAATCCGACTTTCGCGGTTTATAGTGTACATATATTTATTATCTCTACATTGCACACGATCCCAGATGTAATCTAAATCATCATTAAGCTTTGCAATTCTTCCTCTGTGATTTTGAATCTTTACAGAAAAATCCATGGTTTCTGTAACAGCTTTTGTCAGACTATTTTTTATAGCCTTTGGAATATAAGCATTTTGTTTTTTAATATCTATGCTCCAAATATCGTCTAGTGTATTAGGTATATCTACTCTTATACGTGCATTCTTGGTAAGTTCATTTCTTGGTATACCAAACCAGGTTCCCCAAATAATAAGCCTTTTATTTCGATATATATAGAAACCCTGTTTTGTCTTCAAATTTGAAATTCCACCTATTAAATCCAGATCTTCTTTAGTAAGATCTTTTTGATATGGGAGGACATAAGGTTGGACAATTACATATCTTTCAATTCCCTGTGTATCATTTACAGCAAGATTAAACTCTTGTCGAATATTTGTTTTCTTATGCTTTTCCAGGAATGGATCAAAGCCTTTAATTTTTGAACTATTGACTTTCAGATTGATTTTTAATTCAGTTTCACCATTTAAATACCTATGAAAAATAAGAGAAAGATATTCTTTAATTTTAATAGAATAATCTTTTAATGCAGAATATACATCTCCTGCAGATTTCTCAAGTATATCAAAATCCTGCCAAACCACCAATGTTCCAGAAGGATAAGATTCCAGTTCATTTATCTTTGGTAAATTGGAAAATTCTGTTTCATTTAGTTCAGCAACCAGCCATTCTTTCTTATCTATAATAACTTCATAATTCCATTGATAAGCTGAAATAATTCCATTTTTCTTACTTACAACAGTTAATATTTTGCATTGAGATAATGACGCAGCTTTCATTCCCAAACCAAATCGACCAAGGTCTTTTGCATTTCTGTCAGCTGAACTAGAACTACTGCCATATTTCATGGCTGTAAATAATTCTTTGTTCGTCATTCCATCACCGTCATCCAATATAGCGACATAGGATACCATTGGATCAGTCGAAAAATTAACACTTACATTTTTCGCTGAGGCACTTATACTATTATCAATTATATCAGCGATTGCCGCTTCAAAAGAATATCCCATTGAGCGCATTGCTCCCATTAAAAATTCTGCCTGTGGTATGTTGGATTTTAATTCTGCCATATTAATTACAATACATTATTCTTTTTTTTGAAAATATCTTTTACAATTTCTGCAATTTGTTTCGCTAAATAAGGAGGTACAGCATTCCCAACCTGATGATATTGATGTGTTCTGCTACCGCAGAAATAATAATTATCTGGAAAAGTTTGAATGCGTGCAGCTTCTCTTACGCTTAAACTTCTACATTGCGAAGAATCGTAATGAATAAAATAGTGTCCATCTTTTGAAATATGACTTGTAATTGTAGTTGCAGGCTGATCCGGCTTTTGAGTTCTGAAACGATCTGCAAATTTTCCAGTTTTCCTGTTTTTATGTGCCGGTTGAAGAGCCTCTGGATAATCCTTTAATCTCGGAAATTCGCCCTTTGCTTTCAGGTAAAGAGACGAAAAAAGATATCTGCCCAAATCTTCCTTTAAATGGGTGCGACTTTCATGGTTTAATACTCCATTTAGCTGATCATCTTTATACCAGCTTTCATACAACGGATTGTTTTCTTCTTCGAGATCTGCTTTAATATAATTAACTCCAGTTTGATCTGTTTTAATAAAGTTCTTCAATTCATTTCTCAGAACAGAATCAAGCTGCTCTTTGTATTCGTTAACAGCATCAATCCAATTAGTATAATCATTCCTGATAGTCTTATATATATGATTACCCTTTATGTTCGTTCCGGTTACTTTTCGCCCGATTCCACTTCGAATTTTAGGTAAGTTATCTATAACCTGATACAGGGGGGTCTCCTTAGTATTTTTTTTAAGTACTGAATAATTCTTAAAAGTAATATCCTCTCGAATTCCTAATAGTATCACACGATGTCTTCTCTGGGGTATATTGTATTTTTCCGTACGTATCAAATAATCTTTATCATTAGTATACACCGGAAAGTTTTCTTCATCGAAATAATTCGGTTCTTTAATGAATGAGAACACTTTGTATCTGGGTGAATTAAGTCCAGGGTAAACCTTTTCTGGTTCTTTTAAATCTGCTTTTATCAGATCAAATACTTTTAATCCATCAACATTTGCAGAAAGCAATCCTTTTACGTTCTCCATTACAAAAACAGCCGGATGATGTTTCGCAATTATTCTTAAATACTCCTTATATAAATGAACACGATGGTCTTGAGCAGAAATACCCTGGTTTCTTGCTCTTCCGACTAATGAATAAGCTTGGCAGGGAGGACCTCCAATTAGAATAAATTCATTATTAGCTGGAAGCGCTTCCTGAATCCTCAAATCAATTTCTTTATGCCTTTCAATAATCTCTTCTTCAGTATATCCGCCCTTTTTCTCTCCTTTTTTATTATATTCTTCTGGGTATGGAAGTTCAAAATGCCATGCTTCACGTTCCGCATTTTCCCATTCTTTTTTGTATTTTTCTTTAATTTTTCTAAGCAAAGATTCCTGTTTCTTTTTATTGTTTTCCTTTATGTATTGATAATATAGCTCAGGAATCTTTCCATCCTCAAATTGCCTATAAAAGCTTCTTAATCGCAAAGTCTTATGAGCATGTTCATCTTTTTCGATAGATAGTCTAATATCAAATATCTTTTTGCCCTTTTGATCTCTAACAGAAGAAAATCCTTCTCCTAATCCCCCCGGACCAGCAAATAAATCTATAATTGGAATACTATTCATTTAAATTTTTAATATCCTGAATTAATACTTTTAGTTTTTTTTCTGAATCAGATTTTAGTTCACACTCCCAAACAACAAAAATATTCCATCCAAGCTTTATTAATTCATTAATCATATTTTTATCACGAATTCTTGTGCTCTCAATTTTCTCACTCCACCATTCCTTTCGTGTTTCTGGTATTACAAAATATTTACATCCTTCATGACCATGCCAGAAACAACCATTAATAAATATAACAGTTTTATATTTTGGTAAAACAATATCAGGTTTTCCTGGTAGTTTTTTATAATTCAGTCTGTAACGGAATCCATTTTTATACAAGAATTGACGAACAAGTATTTCTGGTTTTGTGTTTTTCCCTTTAATCCGGGACATATTAAAGCTTCTTGTCTTTTTATCATGTACATCAGCCATTATATTTACTTTTATGCGTTGACAAAAATCGCGCTCTTTTACAAATTTTAGTTTTGAGCGTCAGCCCGTTGGGATTTGCCAATGTGTACAATGAGTGTAGGTTTCCCAAACTGTCCAGTAGGGCCGAAGCGGGTGGGCAAAACTAATTTTTTCTTGCACCGACACTTAATCAATAAGCCTATAAAACCAATCCGTTTTTTAAAATTTTCAATCAAATTATTCCTGTATAATTCAGTCTCTTAGCCCTAAACACAACGGAGTGTGTAGCATAAGAAGCGAATTGCGGGCGATTTTCTTTTCAAACCGTTAGGAGGACTGATGCGGAAAACGAACCTTGCGGAACGTGCTTCACCCGCCATTAATGCTCCACAATGTTGTGCACAGTAATTATTTTCTTTAGTTCTTCAATCATAATTTCCAATCTGTTTTTTTCAACTGAATAGCTTATTCCAATCATAATAGTGGCAAAAATCCAACCAATTAATGCGAATCCAACTATACCTGCCGCCAGTGAACCAACTGTCCAACCAATTAACCAAAATAATAAAAATAAACTTGTACCAATTGGAAGTCTTACAACAATATCAATAGTATTATTTTCATTTATCGTACCAATTGCTTTCATTGGAAATGGCGTATTAATTCGAAAAAATTTGAACAAAAAAAATTGCGAAAGGAAAAGAACTTTTCTATCAGCCAAAAAACGAAACTTACCTTCAGATTCTTTTATGGTAATATCAATTCTTGTTATAAAATTATTGGTAGGTATCTTAATTGTCCTTTTTATAATTGGAATACCTATATTAAAAGCCAATCTAAGGAATGAATGAGTTGCAATCATTTCAACTATTGCAATAAACCAACTGCCAAATCCAAGAATACAAGCTAATATGAATAGTGTTTCTGTCATTTTCTGTCATTATTATGCACAACTAGTCCATAACCCCATTATCCAAAAATTCCATAAACGACAATAGCGTTTAAATCCCTTTTAAAAATAAAGCTTAAAAACTAAAAACCACCAACCAATTGACCAAATAACATGATTATTTGGCAGACAGAACAAAAAAGCCGGAGAAAACCGGCTTCTTCTTTAACGTTCGCAAAAAAGCAGTTCGTCTGTTTATCAAAACACAGTTATTTCCCCGTTACCTCCAAAACGGCTCTTATTGCCAGGTACTCATTTTCATTTTCTTTTACCCGGAGTGTTTTTAGGAAAAGCGATGAGATTGTACATTTCCCGAAGACGTGAACGAACCCTGGCACCATAAATGGATTCTATTTCACCGGCAGAGAGGTCGGTTGTGAAATAGGTTACCATTTTTGGGCGGATAAAATGGAGCGTTTACAAATAATTTTAAATTATTCATATAATATGTAGCTTAACTACTATTACTGTGATATTTTTAAAAACAAAGGCGCCTTGAATGCTATACAAAAGCAAACAGAAATCAATGTTCATGTAGGTATTTATCGGTGTTCAAGCTCTCCTGTCTCTTGCATCGAATGGATATGCTATTAGATTAAACTGCTCCCTAATCATAAGTTTTGGAAAACTGACAGTTCCTGTATTATATATTAATACTATACAATTCGAATCTATAATCAACTACAATCAATAAATAAAACAACGTTTTTTTGTTGAGGTGCATTATAAGATATATCTTTACGGTTGAACTATTACCCTTATTATATATTATGAATATAGAAACAGGAAGCAAATTAAACCAATTACTGCAGTATTGTCGA
>JAFGPR010000257.1 GCA_016936095.1 Ignavibacteriales bacterium
GAGAATACCTGCCTGTTCTTTTTTGTGTCCAAAAATTTTCAACAAATCCTCTTTGCTTGTTCCTTCAATTTCAGCTTGCACCGCTAATCCGCTTAACTTATTTTTAAGCATTCTTAACATTCCAATTTTTTTGAATGCTAAGATCGTTCCGCTATCCTCCGCATTGCAAATTTCTTTTTTGTAATTCAAATGAGCAATAGATTCATTTGTCGTAGCAAATAATGTCCCGACTTGAACGGCTTGCGCACCCAAAGATAAAGCTGCTGCAATACCTCTGCCATCAGCAATGCCACCTGCCGCAATGATAGGAATTTTTAATATATCCACCAATTGAGGAATAAGACAAAAAGTTGTAATTTCATCTTTCCCATTATGACCACCTGCTTCAACACCCTCACCGACAACTGCATCGCAACCTGCACTTTGTGCTTTTAATCCTTGCTTAACAGAGGAAACAACGTGTATTACTTCAATATTATTCTTCTTTAAAATATCAATATATTTTTCAGGTGAACCAGCAGCAGTAAAAATAATTTTTATATCATTATCCATACATACATGAATAAGTTCGTCGGCGTCATTACGTAATAGCGGAATATTAACTCCAAATGGTTTATTTGTTTTCGCTTTACATTTTGATATATTTTGTCTTAATAAATCAGGTTTCATAGAACCTGCGGCAAGTAAACCTAATCCACCACAGTTTGACACAGCAGATGCCAATTCCCAATAAGATACCCAAGACATTCCACCCTGAATAATTGGAAATTTAATTCCAAGTAATTCGGTTAAGTTGTTTTTTATATTCATAATTTGTGTTATCGATTTCCGATTTGCAAGTGTTAATATTCTTTGTTATATGTTTTATTAAAAATTTGTCCTTTATTTTAAATCTGTTGTTTATAAAATCTTGAAAAAATAATTGTAAATCAAAATTCGTAATTCGTAATCTTTAATTTATCATCTGTGATAAAGTTTAAATCTCTTCTTTAGCAAATATATAAATATCGGTGCGCCAATTATTGCTGTTATTACACCAACTGGTAATTCAGACGGAGCAATCAATGTTCTCGAAATTGTATCTGCAACTATTAAAAATATTGCACCAACAAAAAATGAAACTGGAAGTACTATACGATTATCAATTCCAAAAATTAATCTGCAAATATGTGGAACCACTAATCCAACAAATCCAATTATACCACTGACTGAAACAATAGCACCAACAAGAATGCTACTTACTAAATAAGAAATATTCTTTATTGCTTTTGCATTAACTCCCAAGTGTTTTGCTTCCGTAGAACCGAGTGCTACAACATTATATTTGTAAGAATTAATTATTAATATTGTTGACAACACAATAGAACAAATTAAAACATAGTAAATTGAACTACTATCCGCAATTGATAAATTACCCATTAAATAAAAAATCGCAAAACGAAAAGAGTCATCCAAAAAATTCATTATAAGTAAAATAAGTGCAGAAAAAAAAGCACCAACCATAACTCCTGAAAGTATCAATACATTGGGTTCAAGTTCGCCAAATCTTTTGCCAACTAAAAACACAATTGCAATTACTCCTATTGCTCCTGCAAACGAAAATAACTGAACAAGTATAAATGATAAATTTAATGCAATTGCTAGGACAGCTCCAAATGCACCACCGCTTGAAATTCCAAGTATATATGGCTCTGCTAATGGATTCAATAAAATTGCTTGGAATACTGCGCCGGCAACAGACAATCCTCCTCCTACTGCAATCGCTAGTAAAATTCTTGGTAGACGAATTTCAAAAATTATTTTTGATAGTGTATCGTCACCATTGCTGCTGAACAATATTTGGAAAAACTCGCTTAAAGATACATCAACCGAGCCAATCAACAAGGAAGTAAGTGTTACTACAAGCAATAAAAAAAACAAAATTACCAGCAGTAACATAAAATTTATGTTTCTTATTCTGATAGTTCTTGCCATAAATAATCTAACAAATTTTTAATACCAAAACCCGAAACAGACGAAAAGATTAATAATTTATTTTTATATCCTTTTATTTTTAATTTCCCAATTTTTTTTATCGTCTCTTCTTCAACCACATCCGACTTTGATATTGCGTATATTTTCTTCTTTTTAGCTAATTCCTTGCTGTATTGTTTAAGTTCATTATTTAGAGTTTCGAATTGCTCCCCAATTTCTTCAGTATCAGCCGAAACAATTACAAGTAAAATTTTTGTCCTTTCGATGTGCCGTAGAAATTGAAGTCCGAGTCCTTTACCAAGATGTGCATCTTCAATTATACCTGGAATATCCGCAACAACAATACTTTTATATTCTTTATAATTCACAATACCAAGATTTGGCTGTAATGTAGTAAAAGGATAGTCGGCAATTTTTGGTCGGGCTGCAGAGATAACAGATATCAGCGTAGACTTACCTGCGTTTGGAAAACCGACCAGACCAACATCAGCAATTAGTTTCAATTCAAGAATAACAAAAAACTCTTCACCTGGTGTTCCCATTTGAGAATATCTTGGGGTTTGGTTTGTCGCATTTGCAAAGTAAGCATTTCCTTTGCCTCCCCTTCCACCTTTTGCGATAACAATTCTTTTTCCGTGCACATCAAAATCGCCAATTATTTCGTCTGTTTCTTCGTTTTTAATGATTGTACCACAAGGTACTTCTATAAAAATATCAGCACCCGATTTACCATCTTTTAATGAACTTCCGCCAATTTCACCTTTCCCTGCAACATATTTTTTTTTGTATTTAAAATCAAGAAGGGTTGACAAATTTTGATTAGCAACGAAAATAACATTACCACCATTACCTCCATTTCCTCCTGCTGGCCCACCTTTAGGAACAAATTTTTCGCGTCTGAAAGCAACCGCACCAGCCCCCCCATTTCCAGCTTTGATAAATATTTTAGCATAATCAACGAACATTATGAACTCTATCGATATATTCTGCAATAGTTTTCTTAAATATCTTTGCTAACCTTGAATTAGACTTTAAACCTTTAGAATTAAACAATTTATCAATTATTATGAATGCTTCATCTTGCGTGTTGTTTGTCAGTAATCGTTCAACGGTTTGAATGAATGATTCTGTATCGTCGTCAAAAACTTCCTCGATAACTTTATTTATCTTTTTCTTACTTAATATTCCCTGTATAGAATCATTTATTATATTAGCATATTCTGCATCACCAAATTCATATACTTGTTCATCTTTTATATGAGATTCATTGATTACATTCTTTTCAATAATTTCATCTTTTGTTTCATCCAAATCGTAAATTACTTCCAGTTCTTCCTCGTCTCCATCTACGATACTTTCTTCTTCAAATTTTAAGGTTTGTTCTTTAGTAAGAACTTTCTCCTCGTGTTGTATTATTTTCTCGGTTGGTTTTACAGATTCTGAAGTAATTCGCGATGTGGAATAAAATATTCCCTGGAATAAGAAATCAAAAAATATTTTTATATCTTTAATATCACTAAGTTTTCCTGAACGATTTGTAAATTCATCTAAAAATTTATCTCTTGCTCTATCTAGTTTCATCTCATTAAGAAATACTTCGACAACATTCGTTGACAAAATAATATTTTCGTTCCCAATATTTTTCCAGAAATCAGAAATTGAGTTAACAAAAGTTTTAATTACATTTCTAATATATTTTGTCCTTAATTTTTCTTCAACTTTATCAATGTAGCTGTTAAATTCCACCAATTTTATTTTGTCTTTACTTTTATCTAAAAACAATTGTACTGCCTTCCTCAGATAATCATAATAATAAAAATAATTTATTGTTTTCGCGATCTCTGTTTTTGTCTTTATTTCTTTCCCATCAAACAGGAATTTTTTAACGGTCTCTATCGGTTGTGTTATAAAATTAATATTAAAAGATACAGCATATAATATCAACTTAATAAAATACTCTTTCTCAAATACTTTGTTCTTTTTAACATCATCAGCTATAATATTAAAACTTTCGTTGAAAGTTGTGTCTTTGTAATTAATCAGAGTACTTTCAGAAAATTTCAGTCTGTCTTCAAAGACCACATAATCCAACTCTGCTGAAATATATTGAAGAATTGCCGGATGTAAATTTGTTTTAAGCAAATCATAGAAAGTGCAAGTGTTTCCGATACTTTCTAATTTAATAATGCTTTTATTAAATATGTTCTTTATCTCTTCCTTAAACATTGTCATCTTCGTCCTCTCGATGATAAAAGTAAGATAGAATAAAAATAAAATTTGTTTTACAATTTCAAATTAATAAAATAGAAGTAAAATATCTAATTTAATTTTTGCAAAACATTAATTTAATTTATCCATACCATTTAATGCTGCCACACGATATGCTTCTGCCATTGTGGGATAATTAAAAGTATTGTCAATAAAATACTCAATCGTATTACCTTTATTCTTTTGCATCATTATTGCTTGACCTATGTGGATTATCTCAGTGGCTTGTGGACCAAAGCAATGAATACCTAAAATTTCCAATGTTTGTTTATGAAACAATATTTTTAATACACCTGTAGTTTTTCGCATTATCTGAGCACGAGTCAAATTTTTGAAAAATGAATGACCAACTTCATAAGGCATTTTTAAATCTGTTAATTCTTTTTCTGTATAACCTATACAGCTAATCTCAGGAATTGTATAAATACCAGTAGGAATCGTGCAATTTATTTTGTTCACCTTACTTTTGTCTAATATATGCAATGCTGCTAATCGTCCTTGATCATACGCTGCACTTGCTAAACTTGGAAATCCAATCACATCGCCAACAGCATATATGTTTGATTTTTCTGTTTGATAATATTCGCTTACTTTAATTGATCCTCGCGAATCAGTTCCAATACTCAATTTTTCCAAACCGATATTAGCTGAATTACCAGTTCGTCCCTGTGCAACCAAAATCACATCAGCCGAAATCACCTTTGAGCTTTTAAGCGAAAGAACAACTTTATCTTTACCAGCTTCGATTTTTTCGCACTCTTCATTATTCCTGATTACAATTCCACTTTCACGAAGATGATAACTAAGAGCATCACTAATTTCGCCATCAAGAAAAGACAGCAAGCGATGACGTGTGTTTATTAAATCAATATCAATCCCAAGTCCTCGAAAAATCGAAGCATACTCGCAACCAATAATTCCTGCACCATAAATGATCATTGTTTTAAATTTTAATTTAGTCCTGAGAATTTTATCGCTATCCATTATACGAGGATGAGAAAAATCTATATCAGGAGAGTGATAAGGGCTAGAACCCGTTGCAATTACAAAATTTTTTGCATTGTAAATAGATTTCGAATTATCAGGCATCGTTACAGAAATTGAATTTGAGTTAACAAATTCAGCTCTTCCATTTATAATATTAATAGAATTTTTTTTATAAAAATTCATCCTCATTTGCACTTGAGTCTCAATAATTGCTTCAGTTGATTTAAGTAGCTCTTGATAATCCACTCCCCAAGTATCACCCCTGTCAATTAAATTTTGAATATTTTGTCGAAGTGCTTTACTTGGTATGGTCCCTTTATGAGTACAACTACCACCAACAGAATAAAACTCATCAACAACTGCAACTGTTTTTTTTGCTTTTGCTAATGCCAAAGCAGCACCTTCGCCTCCTGGACCGCTGCCAATAATTATTACATCATACTGATTTTCCATAAAATCTCTTAAAACGTTCAAATGATAAATAAAAACATTTTAATAAAGCAACAATTTTTATAAATTTGCACATTAAATTTAATAATCTAACTCAAATAATTTAACCGGAGTTCAAATGAAAAAGGTAATTTATTTATCGGCTATATGTTGTATTATTTTCAGTAATATTTTTGCACAGGGATATATAAATGATTTTGCAGGTTTTAAGAAACTAATACTTGGAACGTCAAAGGAATTTATTCTTCCTTATGTTGATGAAAATTTTAAACTTGAAAAATCTCCAACAGATATGCTTGAAACATATTTTATAAAAGTCAAAGACACTGTAAATTATGGATATATACAATTCGAAAACGACAGTTTATTTCAAGCAGTAAAAGTCTGGGAAACTCTACCCGCTGGTGAAGCATTCGAAGTATTGTGGATTATGATTGCACAAAGAAGAGATTATTCTTTGAATCCAAAATACAATATCCAGCCATACGTAAATCAATATTTCGGTCCATTCTTTAAAAAGACTCTTACATATAAAAGTGTCTTTGATGGTTATAGCATAAATTTTGAATATGATACAAAAACAAAGGAAGTTGTAATTACTGAAGTAATATCGAAAATTTAGAAAAACAACAAATATTTTAAGAAAGTCATTTGTGAAATCATTATTTGTTTTTTTGCCTTTTGTTATATTTGTTGCACACAAATAGATTACAAATTTTAAGACGAATACGAAAATATTATAAGAATTACAAGTGGCTAAAATAATTTATACTCATAGTTATTTCAAAAGAGCAGTAAGATTTATTAAGACACATACTCCCTTTTTGCTGCACAAAAAAAAAATTAATATTTTTATTACAACGATAAGAGCTTTGATTTGTCATAGTGTGAAAGACATAAGAATTAAAATCTTTTTATTAAATTTATAATGTAAAACAACTTTTTTGTTTTTTAATTAGGAGAATAAAATGAAATATTTATTATCATTAATTTTGTTTTTGTCCCTTTTCAGTTGTGGAGGAGATGATAGCAAAAAGGAAAAAGAATACATTGATAGCGGAAATAAAAAAATGGAAAAAGAAGATTACACGGGAGCAATCGAAGACTTTACAAAAGCAACAGAAATAAATCCTGATAATGCGGATGCTTATTATTATCGTGCCTTTGCAAAGGACAATTTAATGGATTATCCCGCAGCTATTGAAGATTATTCAAAAGCAATAAAATTAAATCCTAATTATACAGAGGCATATTATAATCGTGGCTTTGCAAAATACTATTTAGGAAATTATGAGGAAGCAATTATAGATTTCACAAAAGCAATTGAACTAAATCCAAATGATGCCTGGTATTACAAGGCACGCAAAATTGCGAAAGAAAACCTTGGTGATATTGAAGGTGCTGCAGCCGACGAAGAAATGTATCAGAAATTAAAAGTTGATGAATAAATAACTCGACTTACACAAAATTTGTCACTCTGATGTCGATTTATTGGGAGAAAAATTAAAATATAATAATAAATAAGAGATATTGCATTAAATTTTACCCTTGAAAAAAGTGAAGGGTTCAAGATGACAATACAATATTTTTAAAAGTTTCCTTATAATGTAAAATACATTTTATATTCAAAAGGATGAGGCATCGTTCCAATTGATTTGATTTCTTCGTGCTTGATTTTCATCCATTGAACGAGCAATTCA
>JAFGPR010000258.1 GCA_016936095.1 Ignavibacteriales bacterium
TATTTAATCAAGGTTTTGAAACTGTTGAATATCTTGCTGCGTCGTTTCTTGATATGGATTATCATACTGTTACCTCGACAGAGTTAAGCGACCCAACTGAGTTTGAAAATAATTCATTGAATAAAATTGGTCTCATACCCGAAATTATTTCGAGATACAGAAGTACTTATTTTAGACATGTTTTTTCAGGTGGGTATTCAGCTGGATATTATAGTTATATATGGGCTGAAGTTCTTGATTCAGATGCGTTTCAGGCATTTAAAGAAACTAGCATTTTTAATCAAAAATATGCAAAATTATTCAGAGAAAATATTCTTGCAAAAGGTGGAACCGATGAACCAATGAATTTATACATTAAATTCAGAGGACGTGAACCAAAAATAGATGCACTCTTGAAAAAAAGAGGATTGAATTAGTACTTTTTACAATGTATTAACAAGCAGATTATGGGCACAAATTTTTATGGTGAAGTAACACAAATAAAGTAATATTTTTACATACAAATAATTTTTGAACACATAATGAATAAAAAAGCCATTATAGCTTTTGTGATTTTAAGTTTAAGTCTAATTTTTTTATTCTCAAATAAAAGTTTTGCACAAGAAAAAAGTGGGAAATTTAAAATATCACAAAAGGAAAATTTAAATCAGAAAAAAGCAAAGCAAGAATATTATCATAAAATGCTTCGCGATCCTATTATTAATGAAGTACCATATAATATTAGAGATCTAGAACTTTCTTTTGCTCGAGAGCTCAACCTTAAAGGGTGTATGATGAAAGAAAATGAAATTGAGCCTTTTGCATTTTATGAAATAGGTCCAAATGATTTAGGAGGAAGAACTCGTGCATTAGCGATTGACATTACTGATACCAATACTATCATTGCTGGAGCGGTTTCTGGTGGAATATGGAAATCAACCGATGGGGGCAATACTTGGACAATCAAAAGCCATACTGATCAGAATTTAAGTGTTACATCAATAGTGCAAGACTTGCGTCCTGATTCATCGAAAATTTGGTATTATTCAACAGGTGAGTTAGGTGAGTACAACTTTCCTTCTGCTTCTGATAGGGGATTACGCGCTTATTTTCTAGGTTCAGGTATCTTTAAATCAACAGACGATGGTGAAACTTGGGATTTACTTCCTGCAACTAAAAAAGATCCTACTCAATGGAATAGTCCTTATGATTATGTTTCGAAAATTATTGTTAGTCCAAAAAATGGAAATATATTTTTTTCAAGTAGTGCTTTTGGTATTTATCGTTCAACAAATGGTGGTTCAACTTTTACAAGAGTACTTGGAAGGACTGGGGATAATATTTATTGCGATATAAATATAAATAAAAACGGAACCTTAATTGCTTACTTATCCGAATATGGAAATAACACTTTCCCAGCAGATACAGGGATATTTATTTCAAAGAATGAAGGAAATACGTGGACAAATATAACACCAAGTGAATTTCCCGAGAAATTTCAAAGAGGAATTATTGCTGTTGCGCCATCAGATACAAATATTATCTATGTCCTAGCTAATACAGGTCAAAAAAATATTCTGGGAAATGATGATGTCCGATTTTTTATGATTAATATAACTTCAAAATCATTTGAAAATAGAACAAATAACCTTCCTGATTTTGTTGATGGTGGTATTCTTGATGTAGAATATAATTTTTGCATGACCTTATCGGTCAAACCTGATGACAAGAATTTTGTTTTATTAGGAGGAACAAATCTTTTCCGTTCAACCAATGGATTTGCAACGAAACCTCTGGATGCTAAAACTTGCTGGATTGGTGGATATTCATCAAGTGGAGATAATTATCCAAGCCATCATTCAGGACAACATATAATAGTATTTAATCCTCAACATCCTTTGAGTTGTTACTCGGGGCATAGTGGTGGAATTAGTTTCACTTCAAATATCTCGAATAACTCTTTTATTAATTATTTTCCTTGGGAAAATAAAAATACTGGCTATAATGTCACTCAATTTTATACTGTTTCACTACCCCATTTATTAAACGATTATCGAATAATGGGTGGAACACAGGATAACGGAACACCATTTTTCTTTTGGGATACCTTATTAAATTCAAATTCGACTGATGTAAGTTCTGGGAATGGTGGCTATTGCTATTTTACAGATTCTGTTGCTTATGTCTCGACAGTAGGTGGTAGAGTTGTAAGATTGGGTTATAATACTTCTGGTCAACCAGATGAGAATGAGGGATGGAGTAATATTACACCTAAAGGTTCATCCGGTCAATCATTTATCAATCCATATATTATTGACGCATTGAATGAAGATATAATGTATTATGCAGCTGGCAACACTCTTTGGAGAAATAATTCATTAAGTTCTATTCCAGACAACGAAGACTCAACTTCTCAAGGATGGTATGAATTTACTAATATGAAATTACCAGAAGGATTTGAACTTACTGCATTAACAATGTCACCTGATACTAATTTAAAGCATTTACTTTATTATGGTGCAAGTAGTTTAACGGAACAACCTCGATTGTATAAATTGAAAAGTGCAGAGGATACAACTACTGGTGCAAAATATACAATAATAACGGGTGCATCAAGTGGTACTTGTATTCACGATATTGCTATTAATCCAATAGATGCGAAAGAATTAATTGTTGTGTTATCTAATTATAACATTACCGGAATTTTTCATTCTATTGATTCGGGTAAAACATTTACAGCAATAGAAGGAAATTTAACAGGTAATACAGCAAATCCAGGACCTTCTATTAGATGTGCTTCGATAATTAATACAAATGAAGGAAAGATTTATCTAGTTGGTACAAGCACGGGACTATATTCAACAGAAACGTTAACAGGGGCAAGTACTGTATGGTTGCCTGAAGGGCAAAACGAAATAGGTAATGTCGTAGTAGAAAATATAGATGTTCAAAAATTTCAAACTACAATTGACTCAGTGAGTTTTTATGATTATAGAATTGCTGTTGCTACGCATGGTCGTGGATTATTTATTGGGTTACTCCAAACAAAAGTTGGAATTATAAATACCAACAATAACATTCCTAATAATTATTATCTATCAGATAATTATCCTAATCCTTTTAACCCATCAACAAAGATTGATTTCTCTATTCCTAAATCTTCACAGGTGAGTATTACAATTTTTAATATTACAGGTGAAAAAATTATTGAACTTGTTAGTGGAAATTTTTCAGCAGGGACGTATTATGTGAATTGGAATGGCAGAAATCAATTTGGAACACAAGTAGCCAGTGGAATTTATTTTTATCAGATTAAAGCAGATAAATTTACTGAAACAAAGAAAATGATGTTATTAAAATAATACATATACTAGGACTTCAATATTATTTTAATCTCATAATTCAAAAAATATTCTGGAGCTGTCTAAAAAATTTTCTTTTTAAACAGCCCAAGATAATTTAATTATTATTGTTTTTTATAAGTTGATATAGCGGCTACACGTGAATCTAATCCAGCTTCTAAATAACCTATATAAATTGATTCATTATCGAGAATTTCTCCACGAAAATAACCATCATGATCAGCAAAAGAGATAGTCTTATTATCTAATCCGATATATCCAACGATTGATTCTGAATGTTTTTCACTATATCGAATACCATAAAACACTGATTCCTTTTGTTCGATAATTTCAAGAGTAAATTTCATTGAA
>JAFGPR010000259.1 GCA_016936095.1 Ignavibacteriales bacterium
AAGAATAATTTTCAACGCAATCCTTTTATGCAAATTCCATTTTTCCATCGAAAGAGCAATTAAAAAACCACCGATGAATAAAAATATAGTCGAATTAATATAAGCACCCGCAATTGTTTCGCCACTTAGGATATTTAGTAATGGAAAAAGAATGAGTGGAAGTAATGAAGTTACAGCCAATGGCACAGTTTCCGTTATCCACCATATTGCCATAAGGCATGCAACCGCTGCTATTTTTGTTACGTTAGGATTTTGCGGATCGAAATTAGTAAAAAGAAGAATAAACAACATCACAGTGATGCCGAGATAAAAGCCGAGAGTTTTTTTGTTGAGCATAATTTTTTTTAATAAAAAATATTGATAGCATATTGAAAAATAATAATAATAATTTAATTTTCTGAATATTTTTCCCTCAAAGAATGAGGGAGATAAAATTATTAATTTTTGTAGATTTTAATTACACAAATAATTTTCATAGTAGTAATATAATTATTGCAGGCAACCAACTTTCCCCAGAGATGTGGAGGTGACCCGTATTCATTAGTTCATTTCTCGTTCTTTTTCAATCCTATTGAACCGATTAAGATTATTTATGATAAAAAATCTAAGTAAGGATATCAATTATTTCAAAATAAAAAAGCCACTCATTAGGTGGCTTTTTTGTTTTTGAGAAATATTCTTATCTTACTATCTGCGTTACACTATTAAATAAATCTTTGTTAGACTGAACTTTGTCTTCATTACCATAGACACAATGAATATTTTGTGCCAATATTTTCTGAATCATTTCTTTCATCGTTTTGATGTCAGCAAGTGTAGTCGAAAGTACTTCATCTCTATGCTTTTGGATTTGTTCTTTTGTTGTATTTTCAAGTTCGTATTTGAAAGCCATATTGCCCATCTGTGATGGAGTCAAAGGATTATCTAACCCAGCAATTGTTCCGATAATGTATCTTGTCATATCTGTTTCACTTACGACAAGCTTTTCTAAATAATCAGGGGTAGCGTTGTAATTAGCAATTGTCTCTTTTAAGTTTGGATCACGATATGAAGCAAAATAAATAACACCAGTTGGCTGTAATGAGCACCACCCACCATAAGCACCGCCAATTACTCTGATTTGTGTCTGTAACCAATCGGAGGATAAAATTTGCTCAAGAACAGACATTTTGCCATTCCATTCATAACCGAGTTTCTTAAAATCATATCCTTTTACAACATACTGGACTTTTGAAGTTGTAAGCATCCCTTCGTTTTTATTTTGCAAATCGAATTTCCACGTATGATAGTTAGGGTTTTGTACGGGTAAAGAATTATAAAATAAATCGAATTCATTTTCAAACCTGTCAATATCATTTTCGGAACAAGTAACGGCACCGAGCAAATTGTTTTGTGTGAAAAGAAGAGAAGCAATCTCTGACAAATTTTGCTTTAATGTCTCTACTTTTGAATCAAAGTTATTTAATAAATCAGCAATAAACCAATAATATTCAAGTCCACCTGTCATTTCTCCTATCATGCCTCTGTTTGTATAATAAGATAGCAATCTTGTTAACGCATAACCCAATCCATTGTTCTTAACACGTGTATCGAGATTAGATTTAATTCTTGTCAATAAATCTTTCAACCGACTATCATCAGTAAGTTTTGTGTTGGAAATAATTTCATTGAGTAACTCGAATGTCTTATCTAATTTGTTATTCATACATTTGAACGACATAACAAATTTTGGTATAAATCTATTATCATCTTGATTCTGAAGATATGTATTAAGGAAAACAGAAAATCCCCCGGTATGGATTTTCAATTGTTTATCCAAATCTCCAAAAGTATAATTCTTTGTGTTGAGGTATCCTAATAATTCTGTTAAAAGTGCTGCATACTGGATTTTTTCTTGAGGAATAACACGCAGGTCAAAATTTAATCTTGAGTAGACGACATCGTTCGTGAAAGTTTTATAACTAAGCAAGTTTGATTGAATTTTTTCAATTTGATAAAATTTTGCCTCTGAATCAATATCACTTAATTCTAATAACGGCATCTTTGCTAATGCTTCTGGCGAATCTTCTTGCTGTTGATATTCAATCAAAGAATTTGTTTTTTCGACCAATTTTTGCAATTCGTCTTTACTTAATTTTGATTTATATTCTTTGAGTTCTTCAGCAATTTTATTAGTGTTTTCCTTCTCGAGTCCCGGTTTTGGTTCAAGCACAAATAGCAAAGAGTGTGGATTATTCAAAAAATACTTTTCGATTATGGATTCTAAATAACCTTTTTCAATATCTTTCTTTAAGTCTGCCAAAGCATTTTCATATTCAAGAGTTAAAAATGGATCATCACCGTAAAACCATCCACCGAGCATTTGAAAAGCATAAGTCAATCCTTTTTGTGCATTGTCGCCTTCGCGTAATTGGAATTCCATTCTGTTTAATATACCTTGAATAGCATCTTTATCTAGACCATCCTCAATAACCTCTTTCAGTTTGCCATTTACTATTTCAAGAAATTTATCTCTCTGATTTGCATTTGCGTTTTTAACTATTATCTTAAAAACGATTTGTTGCAAATCATCAATTGAAGTGTATACTTCCATTCCAATTCCTGCTTCCTGTAAAACCATACGAATCGGAGCAGACTCCTGTTCGACAAGCACATCACTTAATATTCTCAAAGCCCAAAGTAATTTTTGATCTGTGCTTTTTCCTATTACATAACTTAAAGTTAAGTATGTTTGATTCTCGAGATTAGCACCTTCAGAAACAGAATAATAACCACCGGCAACTTTCATTTTATCAAATGGTTTTTGTATATCTATGCTTATTTCTATATTGTCATTTTCGTAATTCGAAAGATACTTATCATTAATTATTTTTAATTCTTCGTTCAAGTTAGCATTACCGTATAAAAAGATATAACTATTTGATGGATGGTAATATTTTTTGTGATAATTTTTATATCCTTCGTATGAGAGAGTTGGTATAGCATTTGGATATCCACCCGACGAATATTGATAACAAATGTTAGGGAATACGATCTTATCAATCTGAAAACCTAATTCACGCTCTGGACTTGAAAAGGCACCTTTCATCTCATTGTAAACAATGCCCTTATAAACGATTGGGCTGTCCACATTTGTTAATTCATAGTGCCATCCTTCTTGAAGAAAAATTCTTTCATCAGAATGAATCAAAGGATTAAAGACAGCGTCAAGATAAATGTGCATAATATTAAAGTAATCTTTTTCATTGATGCTTGCAAATGGATACATAGTCATATCGCTACCAGTGAAAGCATTTAGAAAAGTGTTTAACGATCCTTTTAATAAAAGGTCAAAAGGACTTTTAACTGGATAGTTTTTTGAACCGTTTAATACACCATGCTCTATCATATGTGCAGTACCAGCATCTGATTCAGTAACTGTTTTAAAAGCAATTGAAAACGTCTTGTTTGGATCATCATTTACAATTTTGAAAAGTCGGGCACCACTTTTTGTGTGTTCGAAATATAAACACTCTGAATTGACTTCCTTTACAAATTTCTTTTCATGTAATTTGAAACCATGATAAGTTTTCCCAACAGTGAATTGTCCGAATAAGGAAACGGTAAAAGTAAAAATGAAAAATAGAACAAAAAAAGTTCTTTTTGATTTGAGGATCATATAATCTCCGTAACAATTATTAAAAATAGTGATTTTTAGACGAGTTATTGAGAAAAAAGTTTAATGTACAATAACATTTAATTTGGTATATACTATTTAATCTCTTTTGTAATATCCTTACCTGATTTTGCAGAAATGAATTGAAAAGAATGTGGACTAATGTTGGGGTCTTCTATAAGTTTAATTATTACAAAATATTTTAATTTAAGTTTGGTAAAAGTTGAAATAGTACCCTTTTTCAATTCTCTACCAATGGATGGATGGACATTTAATATAAGTGATTTATGGTTTCTTTCCATTTTGTAATTTTTCAACCATTTATCAATATCGTGAATAATATTTGACTTTTTGAGAAGTAGTCCAGTGCCGTTACAAAATGTGCAAATTTCATGCATTGACTGAAGAATGTTTTCTCTTATTCGTTCTCTTGTAATTTGGATGAGTCCGAAATCAGTCATTGGCAGCATAACAATTTTTGCACGGTCCTTTTTAAATTCCTTTTTCAATTCGTCTTCAACTTTTTTTCTGTTTCTCATATCTCTCAGGTCAATGAAATCAACAACAATCATTCCGCCAATATCACGAAGGCGAAGTTGTCTGACAATTTCACGTGCTGCTTCCAAATCCGTTTTAAGTGAATTTTGTTCTTGGTCTTTTTTACCTGTAAATTTTCCACTATTGACATCTATAACCGTCATTGCCTCAGTTTGCTCAATTACAATATGTCCGCCACTTTTAATGAATACTTTTCTGCCAAGAAGAGTTTTTACCTGCTCGTCAATTCTGAATGCATCAAAAATTGGTTCTTTGCTATTAAAATATTCTACTTTATTTGAGATGTCAGGTTGAACTAAATAAACATAATTTTTAATTTCTTTATAAAGTTTTTTCGAATCAATATATACTTTAGCAATATCCTTTGAAAGATGGTCACGTATGACACTTATTGTAGTGCTTAGATCTTCATAAAGCACAACCGGGGGTTTCTGTTTGCGGGCTTCGCTCTCAATTTCCTTCCATAAATTTATCAAATATTTCAGGTCACCTTGGATTGATTCTTTTGTCTGATCTTGAGCAACTGTCCTTAATATTAAACCACAATTTTCAGGAAGTATGCTTCTTGCAATTGACCTCAATCGTTTTCGTTCTCTAATATCACTAATTTTTCTTGATATGCCAATTCTATGTTCACTTGGGATAAGGACGCAAAATCTTCCAGGTAAAGATATAGTTGTAGAAACACGAACACCTTTGTTCTTCTGAGGTTCTTTGATTATTTGAATAAGTATTTCCTGTCCTTTTTTTAAATTAGGTAAACGGGATTTTTCATCTCTATAAATTTTCTCTTTGCCATTCTCTTCAAATTGTTCATCAAATTCACCCACTTCTTTGTCATCATCAATTAGCTTGCTTATATTTTCTGTTTTATTATCAATATCGGAAAAATGTAAAAATGCATCATACTTCTGACCGATGTTGATGAATACAGCTCGGATACCGGGCAGGATACGAACTACCCGACCAAGATAAATATCTCCGACTGTTCTTCTTCTGCTTGGATCATCAACGAAGTAGTCAACTAAATTATTATCTTCTGTAATTGCAATTCTTGTCAATGCTGACGAGGAGTTAATTATTATGTCTTTTATCATATTTTAAGTAGTTAAATTGGATTGAGAAAAAGATGTAATTTATGTATTTCAAAATTATGAAAATTAAACGATATTTGAAATGCAATAAATCAAATTTGTACAATAATAGAAAAAATTATGAGGTAGTTTTGAATAAAATATTAAAAATCACACTTTTTATGTTAGTTTTAGTTACTAATGCCAAATTATCAGCTCAATGTGATGACTTAAAATTATTGGCTTCTTGGATGACAGGCTCATTCAGCAGCTACGAACAGTCACAAACCGATACAAATTTTTATGATATACGGCTTGAAATGATGAGAATATGGAAATTAAGAGATGATGCAATTTGGTTATATGTTGAACAAGCAATGTCAACAAATTTAGAAAAACCATATCGTCAAAGAATTTACCGATTATCAAAAATAGATGATACAACGTTTGAAAGCAAAGCATATGAAATAAAAAATCCGCTGAGATTTGCAAGGGGTTGGTTAAATCGAAACGAAGAATTTTTAGCTACTCTGACACCAGATTCATTAATTGAACGGCAAGGTTGTGCAATAATACTAAAACGAGTTGCCGAGGATAAATTTGTGGGTTCCACGATCGGAAAAAATTGTTTAAGCAAATTACGTGGTGCTGAATATACAACATCGGAAGTGACAATTACTGCAGAACAATTGATAAGTTGGGATAGAGGATTTAATGCTGAAGCAAAACAAGTCTGGGGTGCCGAGACAGGTGACTATATTTTTGATAAAATTATAGATTATCCATTAGAATAATTTTTTTTATTTATACTATAAAAATGCTATAGCTATTGCAACACCACCACCGAGAATAATTACTCCAACGGCAGTAAAAGGAGCTATAATCCATTCCCAAAAACTTACTTCTTTCACATAGATTGAATCAACATTATTAACTGGTAATTCTGAACTTTCTGAGAAATACAAATTCTCAAGATTAATATCCTTTATATTATCTTTTATCACAAGACTATCTTTTGTTAGAATAATAACGTCATCACCTTTGCTAATAACTTTTTCTATGGGTTTTTCAGGATATAAGGTTTTATGATAGCTTCCGCAGCTGATAAATAATAATATTATCAAGATGCTAATAAAAATATAGCCGAAAGTTTGTATTTTATTTTTCATATCTACTACAGTGTTAAAATCATTTTGCTTTTATTAGATTGTTATTAACCACAATTAAATCCATTATTTGGATTATTCCAAAGTATAATGTTAATTATTATGAGAGTAGTAATTATTACTGCTCCAACAATAAGAGAAATTTCAAAAACATTTTGCAATCCAGTCGGCCGGAGTACATACATTCTTGCAATATCTTTTATGGATATTGTATTGTTTTCTAAATATAATATATTTTCTGATATATGAGAAATTCTATCTTCAATCATTATGCTATCAGTTGTGATTATTTTTACATATTCAGATTCTTCAACTTGTGAACGAATATTATTGTGTTTATTTGGATAGAAAACGCTTTCGTAACCATTACAACTTGTTTGTATTATTAAAACACAATAAATTAAAACGGAATTTACGAATTTTACAATATCTTTATTTTTAAATCTCATTTTTCACATCCTCAAATCACTAAAATAACATAAATGCTAAAATTGTGCTGATAAAAATTGCAGCAGACATTACAGGTGTAAGTAATATTGACAACCAGTTAGTTTCAAACACATAAATCGAATCCACCATTTTAGTTGACAAAGTTTTTCTTGAATGGAAATAAATTGTATCTGAAGAAAAATCGATAATATGATCTTTTATGACTAAACTGTCCTTTGTTAAAATCATCACCTCAGCATTAGTATTCAATATTTTCTCAAATGGTTTATCGGGATATTCAGTTTTTTCGAAACTTCCACATCCACTAAAAATCAAAACAGAAATTATAAATAATATTATGAATTTATTTTTCACTAGATCTTATCCTCCAAAACCTTGTGAAAATCCAATAGCTAATCCAACAAGTAAAAGCCCGGCTAATGCGAGACCACCTACGCCTGCCCAACAAAAAGTGCTCGCCCATACATTCCACTTAAATACATACATTTTTTCAATATTATTCACTGCAATGTTATTTTGAAAAAGATAAAGTGTATCTGCTGTGATTTTAACAATCTCATCTTCAATTAATTTTCCATCTGTCGTGAAAATTCTCACGTTATTTGTTTCCTCTACTTGTGATTCTAAATTTTTCTTAGGATAAATTACTTTTTCAAAAGAACCGCAACCTGTTTGCAAAATTAAAATTCCAGAAATTAAGATCGATGAAAGGAATTTAATAAAAAATATTTTGTTTGTAAAATAACTCATAATTCAAAAACATTTTCTTTTTCTAATTTGCCGTTATTGTAAATTGCCTCTCTGAGTAATTTACCTTCTTTTGTATAAGAAAAACAAGAACCATTCAATAAATTTTTCTCATAAGTGAAAATATCAGATATCTGTCCATTATCGAAATACCAAACTTCTTGTCCGTCTTTCATTCCGTCTTTGTAATCTGTAACAGCAGCAATCTTTCCGTTTTTGTAATAATTACGAACTGAGAAATTCAACTTTCCATTTTTATAGATTTTTTTTGTTTGAATTTCTCCACTGGAGTAGTATAAATATGCTGTATCTTCAATAGTATTAGCGACATAATTTTGCCTTTCAATTAGGATTCCATTTTTATCATAAACTTGAACCTCACCCCAAAGAATTCCATTATCATAATTGACAATCTTGCTTACCGTTCCATTGTCGTGATAATAAACACATATACTATCAAGCACTCCTTCCTTGAAATTTAATTCCGATTTTAGGTAGCCGTTATCGTAATAATATAAATTTAATCCGTGCTGTTTCCCTTCATTGAAAATTAATTTTGCCTTTAGGCAGCCATTGTCGTAATACTCTTCGAATTTTTCTTCTACCTTTTGGAAATTACCCATAAAATCGTATCGAACTCGTTTTACAATTTGTCCTTCAATATATGTATCTATTACTTTAATTGAACCATCAAGCCAATAGATATATGAAATTCCGTCAAGTTTATCATTTTTATAATTTGCTTCCAAAAAGAGATATCCGCTTTCGTCGTAGACTTTGCTAATACCCTCAAGTTTATCATCAACATAGTTCCTTTCGATTTCCACTCCACCATCTTCAAAAAATATTTTACTTATTCCATTCAGTTTGTTGTTTGTATAAGCCCATATTCCTTGCAATGCACCACTTTTATAATATGTTTTTGTAAAACCCTCACGTGTTCCATTTATATAGATTGGTTCGGACCAGAGTTCACCGCTTTCGTAATACCAATATGATGTTCCTTCAAGTTTGCCATTTTCGTAAAACCACTCCATGCTTAATGTGCCGTCAGGGAAATACCATTTAGAAATCCCTTCCTCTTTACCATCCACATAGTACCATTCTTTCCACAATTGACCGTTGTGATAATATTCTTTATAAACTCCGTGCTTTTGTCCATTGATGTAGGTTCCTTCGTTTTGGATTTTTCCATTTGGATAATATTCAACAATGGTTTCGTTGTTGTTTTGAGCTGTAGCAATAGCGCTGAAAATAAATATGTAAATGAATAAGATTAAGTTTTTCATGTGTTTATATTCTTTCTCTGCATCTTGTCCACTTTGCGGTGATGTATAATGCCACAAAGTCTCATAGACACAAATAATTATGAAAATCGAGTTTCAAAAATATCATTGTTGAGGAAAATTCAAAAAATATTTTTCGTAAATTTTAATTACTCTTTGTTTTCTTGGGAAATAATATGATACATAAATAATGAATATTATCGCAGGTATGCAATTGAATACATAAATGCTATTCAAAATGTTTAACAAATAGAATGCAGAAATTATCCAGATAACCAAACCTAATGTAACAAGTACTGACAAAATTATTATGTGGATTAAGAATGCTTTATATATTAAATTAAAATAAAAGTAGTTATTTCTGTTCGTTGACATAATATCATTAACATTCCTTGCTGAAAACTTAGACATAGAATTTTTCTTGAAATATGATTCGTAATATAATTTAACAAAATAAACAGCGAAAATCATAAATACCAAGTATAATACCGTCAGTATATCAAAAATTTGGGTGTCAGTTGTTTGGTTTGAATAGAGATAATTCGTAGTCGAAAGGAAAACAGTAATTATAAAAAATACAATTATTTCAAAAACCAACGCAAAAGAAATTATCTGAAGACTTCTTAATTTGTTTTTGTCAATAGTTCTTTCAAATTCTTGTGTAGATATTATTTGTGTCATATTTCCCTCTTAAATTATTTTTATAAGGTTTTCACTCCAAATATTAATTGTCCTGTTAAGCACAACGAAATATCTAAAGTTTTTATTCGGGCAGATTCTTCATCCCGATGGAATTCAGAATGAATGAATCGTTTATTTTTAATACCGACAAAGGATCAATACTAATGTCTAACCACGCAACACCCCAATGTAAATGTGGACCGGTTGAACGACCGGTACTCCCAACTTTTCCTATAATTTGTCCTTTCTTAACAAGCTGATTTTCCTTTACGAGTATTTCGCTTAAGTGTAAATAAGTACTATACAGTCCAAGTCCGTGATCAATGTAAATACAATTGCCTGAATAATAAAAATTCTTACCCGTTAATCTAACTATTCCATCAGACATAGCATAAACAGGCGTTCCCTTTTTTATTGCTATATCAAGTCCCCAATGTGTACTTTTTTTAACATCGTTAACGATCCTTTCTGTACCGAATTGACTTGATATTCTTCCGCCTTTAATTGGAATTGTAAAGCCAGATAGAAAATATGCAGTGTCGGTTTTTGCGATAATATCTTTTGCATCTCTCATAAGTTTACGTTCACTTTTAATCCTTTCATTTTCCTTTTCCGGTGCCGAGACGTATTTTGTTTTTAGAATTAATTTTTCCTGTTCATATTTTCGTGCGGGTAAATCAATTTTTACAATCTTGACTTTCCCATTACTTAATTTGAAAGGGATATATCTTGTTCCGTCACTATCCTTTTGAAAGGCTAGGATGAAATTACCTTCTTTATCAGGTCTAATAATTTTTTGTTCAAAACGAATATAATCCACTTGCTCACATTTGCCAACAATTAAACTTGCCGGTTGGATATCACCATTTAGTTGTATTTTTTGAGAATGAATAACTGAAGTTGAAATAAAAACAAATAAGAAAAAAACAGTTGTATATTTATTCATAAAAAAATCTTTTGCTATTTTATTAAAAAATTATATTTGTATATTTGCATATAATCAAAATAAGAAATTAGAAAATGAATGAAATTAAACACCAAAATTTAAAGAAAATATTTGAGAAGTGGGCAGATGAAAAGGTAACAAAATTTGTACCGCTCCCGCCATCAGGTTCTTATCGTGAATATTACAGAATTAAAGGAAAGACCAAACTCGCAATTGGTGCATTTAATCCTGATAGAAAGGAAAATGTTGCTTTTCTTACATTTAGTAAACATTTCATTAAAAAAGGTTTAAATGTCCCTAAAATTTATGCCGAAGATTTAAACAACGATATTTATTTGTTGGAAGATTTGGGAGATGTTACTTTATTCAGTTATTTAGTTAAAGTCTATAAAAAAGGAATTTTCCCTCAACAGCTTATAGCCCAATATAAAAAGGTAATTGAAGAATTACCCAAGTTTCAAATATTAGCAAGTAAAGATTTGGATTATTCAGTGAGCTATCCTCGCGATAGTTTTGACAAACAATCAATGCATTGGGATATGAGTTACTTTAAATATTATTTTCTTAAACTTGCAAAAATTTCCTTTGATGAACAAAACTTAGAGAATGATTTTGTAAAATTGATAAAATTTCTGCTAAAACCCGAACGGGATTATTTCTTGTATCGTGATTTTCAATCAAGAAATATTATGCTTGTAAATAATGAACCATACTTTATTGATTATCAGGGTGGCAGGAAAGGAGCTCTTCAATACGATCTTGCCTCGCTTCTTTATGATGCGAAAGCGGATATTCCACAACATATTCGTAATCAGTTGCTTGATTATTACATTGAGGTTACCAGAAAAATAATTCCTATAAACGAGAAAAAATTCAAAGAATTTTATTATGGATATGTGTTAATTCGAATTATGCAAGCGATGGGTGCTTATGGTTTCAGAGGTTTTTATGAGAAGAAAGAGCATTTTCTTAAAAGCGTTCCTTATGCAATAAATAATTTGAAATGGATTATTGATAACGTTGAATTACCAATAAAAATTCCCACATTATGGGATGTGTTCAGCAAACTTGTTCGTTCAGAGAAATTAAAAGAATTTGGAGAGGATAACAACCAATTAAAGGTTAGAATTTTTAGTTTCGCATATAAAAAAGGGATACCACCTGATACAGCTGGTAATGGTGGAGGATTTGTCTTTGATTGTCGTGCACTGCATAATCCCGGTAGATATGAACAGTATGCAAAACTTACTGGTAAGCATAAGGAAGTAATTAATTTCTTTGAAGAGCAAAAAAATATTTTTAAATATTTGAAGAACGTCTTTTCAATAATTGATGATGCAGTTGATAATTATCAAAAAAGAAAATTTACTGACTTAATGGTTTCATTCGGTTGTACTGGTGGGCAACATCGTTCAGTTTTCTGTGCTGAAGCGTTAGCAAAACATCTGAAAGAAAAATATGATATTAAAATTGAATTAATGCACAACGAATTATAAAAATCTGTACCTTTGTGTCCTGGTGGCATAAAACCGTTTGCCACAAAGTCTCGAAGACACAAAAATAAGTTAAATAAATTAGGGAGAATGAAATGGAAAAACTTCACAAAGATTATATCAAGTATTACGAAACGCGGGTGAACAAATACAAAGGAAATCCGAGTTACAAAAATTCCTATGAGACAGAAAAAGCTCTCTATGATGCAATTGCTTCTTGTAAGAAACTTGAAGACTTTAAGGATAAAGTTGAGAAAGGAAATCTCGCAGTAAATAATGGTGTTGCCTTAGTAAAGGATAGAGAGAAAATCCAAAACGATCATTATAACAAATTAAAAGAATTTATTCGCGCTGGTGCCTCAAAAGAAATTCTTGAAACACTCGGTAAAAAGGAAATTAAAACAGCGATGGAATTAGCCAACCTATGCACAGAAATAGAGCAGAAACATCATTTAAATATTACTCTCGATGAACTTGGAATTGCTCAGTTTCTGTTTGATTATTTTATTCTCGAAAATATTGAAGCTTGGCAAAATGCAGAAGTAGTAGATGAATTTAAAAAAGAAATTAATGAAGAAT
>JAFGPR010000260.1 GCA_016936095.1 Ignavibacteriales bacterium
AAATACAATAAAAAAATAAAACGATTCATACCAAATCAATTTCTTGATGTCGGAAGAAAAAGTTTCGACGATAAATACACTAACATCATTAACATTGCAATGTTTGTTGCAGGTATGACCGACACAATAGCAGTTGATACATATAGATGTATAAAAGGAATTTCTTTACCAACGTATTAAAAAAAACATGAATATTGGGAATAAACTTATTACAAAACCGTCATTAAAAATTCGAAAATCTTAAGAATAAAGGATTATCGTAATTAAAGAAACTCATATATTGTTGGTATTTTAACAAATATAATTATAGATATTAAATGTCAGATATTATATCAGCAGTTAGCTTAATATTCGTAATAATAGCCTTAACTTTTAATAATCAAATTAAAGAAATAAATATTATTTTGGACGAACCTGATTATGAAAAAGGGATGAATGAAAGCAGAAAACATCAAAAGAATAAATCGCTAAAAATTCTTATTGTCAAAGCAATTCCATTGTTTTTAATGTTCTTTGTTTTATTCCTCATTTTATTACCAAAAGCGTGGGAATTAATATCAGAAAGTAATTTATCAATTTGGAATTTTAATATTTTAACTACATTATTTCTTTTTATTGAAATAATTATTTTAGTTTTTGTAATTTACGATATTTCAATTATTATTAATTTAATAAAAAAAATAAGAAGACTTGGGTAGTTAATTTTAGTAATATACTAATTAAATATTTAATATATAATATAGGTATTTGTAATGAAAAAATTTATATTTATTTTGTTATTTATTACTCTAAATCTATATTGCCAAAGTTTATTAACAATGAATTTGGGTGGGGTAGATCTTTCACTCGGTGATTCGAAAAGTATTGTAATCAAATCTCTTGAAAAGAACTGTATTGTTTCAAATTTGTCTGAAAATATGTACAGTTTGGTTTGGAAATCATCGAATAAACTTATTGGTTGTGTAATTTTTGATTCAGCTGAGAAACTTATATCCATTCAAAAAGATTGGGGATATCTATATGGAACAGCAGTTGATGATTATGAAATATTATTCAACATTCTTTATAATTTGCAACAAGAAGGGGAGTTTATTGAAAGCTCTTTTATTTCTGATAGTAGACAACCAAGTGGAAATATCAAAACTATTATCTTATATACAAAAAATAAAGAAGTTAAAATAACTATTTTGAGATCTAGTGAATATGGAAATAATGTTAATGTCTCTGAACAACTTAATAAAAGAATAAGTTTTAAATAAATTTCACTAGCATATTACTCCGGTAAAAATAATATTAACTCATGTTCAAGGAAAATTTAAATTACAATAAATGCTACTGCTTCTAATCTGAAAAGCCCATAAAAATTAACGATAAAATTTGTCCATAATGCATAGAAACCCCCGAAGAAACTTTAAGTGAGGACGAACTTGATTATCTTACTATACTGAAAATCTTTAAAACAATTTAGATTTTCAACAAGAAAGAAAAAGGAAAAATTATTTTGAATACTATTTACAATCCTTTCTTCATTAACGTAGATTATGTGATTTCTTAACTAGAGGCGGATTTTCATTTATAATTTTAGACTAATCGTAAATTCATTTTAGTAAATTTATTCGCCAATTAATCATTAACAATTATCCAATTAACAATTACTGCTCCTTTGTATATTTGCATTAAAGAAATATATTTTTTCTAATGCTAAAAACAACTACATATCTTTTTGTTTTTATTATTTATTCTGTAATACAATGTCAAAATTTTGATTTTGGTAAAATGTCTTTTGGACTATCCGCACAGTATTCCATTCCCTCTAATGATTTGAAAGAATATTGGGATAATTATTTTTGTGGAGGACTGGTTGCCAATTATAATTTATCCGACGAAATATCGTTGGAAACGTCATTTCTATTTTCAATTAATAATTCTATAGACGAAAAAAAATATCCAAATATTTATTTAATCGAAATACCAGCAGGTGTAAAATATAATTTTTTAATTAGAGATAATTTTAAGTTATTCATTGAATCGGGATTACAGAGCAGCACCTTTGCGTTTAGAGGAGAGTCAGCGGAATCTGTTAAGGAAAACGACAATGAATCTGAGATGGGAATCTTTGCTGTGGCAGGAATTCATTTTAAGATAAATGAAAATATTAAATGTGAGTTGTTTGGGAAAATATTGAATATTTTTTCAAAACCAGAAGAAATACAGATAATTTCTTTGGGAATAAATATATTTTTATTATAAACCCTTTGTGCCTTGGAGACTTGGTGGCAAAATTCATCGAATATAATTTACTATGAAATTAAAAATAAATATTTCTTTCTTTCTTTTAACTCTCTCAATATCTGCACAGTATTTTAATACTCCAAATAATAAGCTTATAGAATACAAAGTTAGCGACATTTTTGAAAAACATTACTATTTCAATTCTTTTAATAGTTCAAGGTATTTAAAGATTATAACAACTGACCCCACAGAACGATTTGAATCACCTTCAAATAACTATTACATTGATGGTATCCCTTTCGACATTTTCCCATTAAATTTATATAGCGTTGATTTAATTCCTATAGACAATCTACAACTTGAAAAAGTTGATTTAGATAATGGAATAAACTTTAAACGAAAATCAATCCCCGATAGTTTTAATGTCTCCTTTCGTGGATATGTCGGAAGCGAAACCGGCGATCCTTTAATTCACACTTACACAAAAAATAAAAATATTAATATTGATAGAATTCCTCCCTCTGGAACTTTTACAATATCGAATGGAGCTAAGCATTTTCTTTTTAGGTTCCTCGGAGGATATTATGGCTTTCACTCTACAGACATTCGAAACAACAATATTATAACAAAAATTGATCCATATTATTCAACGAAACAAAATAAGCAGATTTTTCTTTCTGGGGAAACAATTTTCGATTTCGCTGATAATAGAAGAATTCTTTTATCTGGTTCGATGCTCAGTTTTTACGGTTGGGAAATTACACCTTTTATCGGTTCTTTTGTTCATTTGGAAAATTATCTTTATACGGGACAAGTGGCATTTGAAAACATGATAGATAGATTTTCTTTTGTTGGGAAATATGATTTTAATATAACTCAGATTCATGGTAACAGCAATTCAACAATCTATAAATTCAGTCAGAATAAAATAATGCTCATTCCTAAATATGATTTTGAGTTAAATAAAAATTTAACATTTTCCTTTTCTTCAATTTTTTCACTTAATGGTTGTAAGAATATTAGACTAAATGACTATAATCCTTATCTTTATTTCATCAAAGATATTGAAAGCGAAGTAACTTATAATTTTTCTGCTAATGCTTTTTACAATCCATCAGAAAAAATCGTAATAGAATTTTTACTTAAGTACGATAAAAATATTTTCAACAAAAAAGGTGTCTCTTCGAAAATTGCATTTACTTACGATATCGATCATTCAAATCAAATTAAATTAATTTGTTCAACAATGCTAAAGTTTCCCGATATAAGCGAGTTGAATAGTAATTACACTTACTTTAGAGGTTTTGAAGAACCATCTCAACTTGACATTTTTGGTAATTCAGATTTATTGCCTGAAAGAAAAAACAAATTACAATTATCATATATTTATAAAAAAAATAATATTGACTTCACAGGGACACTTATTACGGCGTTTGTTACAAGACCGATCTATCAAGAAATAAGACGTATTTCAAGAATGGATAGCGAAACAGACATAATCCGAGATGCAATTTATGAGAATGGTGAAGATGGAAAATTATTCGGAATAAATTTAACCACAAAATATTTTTTCAATAATTCCATTTCGCTTGATGCTAATTATCAGTTAAATGACAATTCGGATTTTCTCTTTACACCAAAACATAAATTATATGCTGGAATAAATTTCTGTTTTTCATTCAGAGGTCTGTTAAATATCGCTTACCAATTTAGCAGCAAAGAAATTTGGGAATCTTACAAAGTGAAACCTATCAATGATTATTTTACAGGTAACGGATTTGATGGTGAGATAGGAATGAAAAATATCTTCAATATTTATTATCAACAGGAAATTTTTAATTTTCTATTCTTCAAAAAACTAATTGCAAAATTATCAATTGAAAATATTTTTGATAATGAAAACATAAATGTTCCAATTGGAAATAGTATTGGAAGAGCGGTTATATTTGGGTTTGAGGGAAATTTTTAATTTTGCATTAAATATAAATGAATTTTTTCTTTTTAATACATAAATAAACCAGGAAAATAAAAATGATTATCAAGAACCCAGAGGATTACGAATACTTCTGCTCTCGATGTGAAAAACCGGTAAAAATTAACGACAAAGTTTGTCCATATTGCGGAGCAAACCTCGAAGAAACTTTAAGTGAGGACGAACTTGATTATCTCACTGTACTGAAAACCTTTACAAACGAAGTTGACGCACAGGTTGCTGTTCAACACTTACAAACAAACGGAGTGGAAGCATTTATCTCAAAAGACGATATGGGCGGTATGCGACCACACTTACAACTCACTGGTGGAATTCGCGTTCTAATAAAACAAAAAGATGCGGAAAAAGCACTAAGAATATTAGAAGCTATGGACACTTAATTTTACCATTTCAGAAAAAAAAACTCGCAAAATATATTTTCACAGCGTCTTTGCGTCCTTGCGGTAAAAAATTTTTTTTCGTTAAATTTCATATAGTTATTTAATATTTTTAGGCAAATAAATGAAAACAATAATTGAACCTTTCAAAATCAAATCCGTTGAGCCAATAAGATTTACAACCCGTGAAGAACGAGAAAAAATTCTTGTCAATGCTGGTTATAATCCTTTTCTTATTCACGCAGATGATGTACTTATTGACTTGTTAACCGACAGTGGTACTTCCGCTATGAGCGCTAAACAATGGGCAGGAATAATGGAAGGCGACGAAGCTTATGCCGGTTCTAAAAGTTTTTTCCGTTTTGAGAATATGGTAAAAAAAATTACTGGAAAGAAATATATCATTCCAACACATCAAGGCAGAGCAGCGGAAAAAATTCTTTTTTCTATTATCGGAGGTGAAGGAAAATATATTTTAAATAATACACATTTTGATACAACTCGTGCAAATGTCGAATATAGCGGTGCAGTACCAATGGATTTTCTTAATGAGGTTGGAAAGCATCCTGAATTACGAGCTGACTTCAAAGGAAATATGGATCTGGCGGCTTTGGAAAAATTCATAAAAGAAAAAGGTCCTGAAAATATCCCGCTTGTAATGCTCACTGTAACAAATAACTCAGGTGGTGGTCAACCTGTATCTATGCAAAACATTAAAGATGTTCGTATAATTTGTGATAAATATAAAATCCCTCTTTTCTTGGATGCGTGTAGATTTGCAGAAAATGCTTACTTCATTAAGAAAAAAGAAAAGGGTTATGATGATAAATCAATTTTAGAAATTGCACAAGAGATGTTTTCTTACGTTGATGGCGCTACAATGAGTGCAAAGAAGGATGGTTTGGCTAACATTGGTGGATTCCTTGCAATGAACGATGACCAACTAGCAATGAACTGCAGAAATTTATTAATCGTTACAGAAGGTTTCCCAACTTACGGCGGTTTA
>JAFGPR010000261.1 GCA_016936095.1 Ignavibacteriales bacterium
AAAAGAAATTTGTTGTAAAACACTCCCCGAAAGAATTGAAAAATTAATTGAAATAGGTGATGCTTATATAATTTTACCAGGTGGAACAGGTACTTTTCTTGAACTTGCAATGGTCTGGGAGAGTTTTAATAAAAATATTTTAAAAATAAAACCCGTGTCATGTCTTGGTGAAATGTGGAAGAAAATTGTTGACGTAATGGAAGAAAGAATAAAAAAAGAAAATAGAAAAACTAATTTGATTGGATGTTATGATACGATAGAAGAATGTGTGGAGTATATAGAAAAATATTTCTCGTAAAATTGTTATTTCTCTTTCAATTGTGGATACCATTCATAAACCATACGTAAAAATTGCTCAGCTGATTTTTCCCAAGTGAAATTGTTTGCCCACTCTTTTGCATTAATTGAAAATTCTTTCAAGCGTGTTTTATCTTTTATTAACCTGATGATAGTATCCGCAAGGACATCCGCATTATTTTCGATTAACAATCCTGTTTTATTATTCCTGATTGAATCGCGAAGTCCGGGCACATCTGCGCCTATCGCAGGAGTATAAGCAGCATTAGCCTCTAGAACAGTTATGCTCCATCCTTCCTTTAGTGACATTGTTATAAAGATCCAAGCTCGCTCAAAGATTTTTATTTTTTCGTTTTCTGAAACACGACCGTGAATAATTATATTTTCGGAGACATTTCTCTTTTTTGAGTATTCAGTAATTTTATCTAAGTAATCTCCCCCACCTGCAATTTCTAATTTTATATCAGGAATATATTGAACTACCTTTGGTAATGCATCAATTATCATTTCAAGATTTTTATATTTTTTTATTCTGCCAACATATGTAATTGTAGGTGTCGGACTTTTTGCTGGAAACGATGATGGGAAGGACTCCTGTGTAATTGCATTGAAAAGAAAATCAATTTTATTCTCAGGAAAGCCTAATTCCATAAGTTCTTTTTTCGTACTTTCTGAGACAACAAATATGGGCGTATTACTGTAAAATTTAGTAATTAATTTTTCCTGACGAATTATGTAAAATGCTAACGGGAAAGGAAGTTCTTTATATAGTGTATTTCCATGAATATGATGAAGAATTCCGACAACAGGTTTTTTTGCATATGTTGAAATTTGCATTGGAATTTTCGATATATCATCAACAATTAAATCATAATCTTCTTTTGCTAAATGTTTTAGATAATATTTTTTGAATTGAGACTTAAAACGGAACTTATCACCAATTCTGATAATTTTTATTCCGTCAATTTCTTCTTGACGAGCAGCCCCGTTAAACCAATGACATACAAGTGTTGCCGAATGACCAGATTTAATTACTCTTTTAAAAATCTCATGAAGATGATATTCAGCACCACCAGCTTCAGGGTTTTTAATGCAACGCCAGTTAACTAATAAAATTTTCATAATAATTTTCAGATATAAAAAGACCCAACCATTGGCTGGGTCTATATTAGATTATGTTAATAATTTAATTAGGTAATTCGGGATTTTGTCCCCCTTTTAAAGCTTTTAACCGATTTATTTCGGCTATTATACCTGGATCGTTTGGTTCGTATTGTAAAATGCGTTCTAAAATTTCAATCGCTTTATCATATTCATTTAAGTTGCGATAAATTTCTAATAGCATAACATAGTTATTATAATACCTTGCTTTATAATCTAATGGATTTTCTTCTATCTTTTTAAGTAAGATAGGTTCCAATTCTGCAGCAAGTTCCTTATATTTATCAATTGCCCCTGCTGCATAATAAAACGTTGATACATCATTAAGGTATCGGTAATCCATCGGAATTATTTTGCGAGGTAATTTTTTCTCCATCATCTCGAGAGTTTCAATTGCCTTACTGTTTTCGTTGGTTGATAGATAATGGATTGTCAATCGCAAAAATGAATTACGGTAATTAGCAGTTAGACGGACATGATTATCATCAAAGAAAACATTTGGGTCATTAAGACTTCGGAATTTAAAACCTGGTTGATAATCTTTTGAATATCCTTCGGGTTCTTCGAATAGCTGTTTTCTTAATATTTCCTCATCAATGTACTCTGACTGAGTTGGTCTTTTTATGGGTACTAATCTGAAAGCAAGACCTTCCATTTTTAAATAGTCCTGTAATCCAAGTTTGCTATCATCTGAGCAGGTAACAGCAAAATAAATTGGGCGTTCCCATTTATTTGATTGAATTATATCAAGGGCAACAATATCTTGGACTCTAACAGCATTAACGCCACCAATCTGTAATGGTGCTGGCATTATCCAAGTGAGCTTGCCTGTTCGGATCACACCCGTGTCATTTCCGCCATATTGCTTATAAATTTCAGGTGGTACGTCTAATACCATTTTTCGCGGATTATATTGGACAGGTTGTAATTGAGAAATAATTTGATCTGTTAATGACATTTTAACGGGTTTTGAACCATGAGGTGAATTATCTCTGAGTTGTCTTGTGTACCAATCGGTATTTAATAAACTCAAATTGGCAACACGTACATCTCTTCTGACACCTTCAACATCTTGCAAATACCATAATGGAAAAGTGTCATTATCACCATTTGTAAAAATGACAGCATCTTTATCAACACTTTGAAGCATATTGTAAGCATAATCCCAAGGGACCCAGTTTGCTGATCTGTCATTCCAATGGAAATTTTTAGCATGCATTAAAACATTCACGCCGACAAAACCAAAGAGTAACACTGAGATTTGAAGAGCAGACCTTAGAGTCTTTGAGTACTTGACAATGCTACCCGCAAGTTCAAGCAAACCTTTCATTCCTATTCCAATCCAAACCGAGAAACCGAAAAACATTCCGACATAGAAGTAATCACGCTCACGAGGTTGTGGTTCCTGCATATTGAAATACATAGCCATTATATATCCAAGCATCAGAAACAGAGCCATATACGCACTTGCATATTTCCAGTCTTTCCGATAATGATAAAACAATCCGAATAATCCTATGAAGAGAGGTATTGCATAAAAGTCATTGAAATCTATTGCGTCATCCTGAACAGTTGAAGATCTGCCAACATAATTCCACAATAAATATCTATTGACCATATGATTGACTTGATAATCCCAGAAGAATTCCAGATCAGAATTATATTTTGAGTACATCCCCATTAGATTTGGTTCTTGTCCATATCTTCTTTTAAACAATGAAGCAGCTCCATATTGCTCACGATTTACATAAGATAAAACTTCTGTCATTGTTTTTGGACTATTCAGGTTAATAGGTGTATCTTGATTTGAACGGATTACGATCATTGTATAAGTAGTATAACCTATCAAAGCAAAGAAGATAAATTTTGAAACAAGTGCAACAGTAAAATGTTTTTTCTTCTTAGCCCAATAAATTAAATATCCAATTACTCCAAATAGAGCAATGAAAACTATTAAATTCATAACATAGTCATTACCACCAATCATATAAACGATTTTCGGTACGAATTGAACAATTCCGGGATATACGATAAAGGTTAGCAAACCACCTACAATAAGAATGAGGTAGAAAGAATTTTTATGTAATAATTTTTTCCAAAAAATTCCGATGAAGGCAACGCTTACAAGACCGAAAATAATATAGGACGTCTTATCAATCGCTTGCCATTTTTCAATACCAACCGGGGCACTCTCTGTATATGTTGACCATTGGTATAGTGCAATGAGCAACAGAATACCGATATGAGCAAGAAGGAAATAGCCTGATTTCTTCAGAGCAATATCATCTGTAATATATTTTTTAAGAAAAACAATCATAACAATTGGCACTATTGTCAATACAGGGTAGAGGTGAACACCAAGAGATAAACCGATTAAATAACCGATTAATATTAAATATCTCTCGCTGCCAAATTTTTCTGCTTTATCCATCCAGACCATAGCAAGCCAGACACAGAATGCAGTGAAGAAAATTGCGAAAGCGTAAACTTCGGCTTCAACTGCGTTGAACCAAAACGAATCAGAAAATGCTAATGATAAAGAACCAATAGCAGCAGCTAAATATGTGAATATACTTTCAGTTTTGCTTTCATCTGTTTTCTTGAAATTTTCAATCAATCTTATAATAATCAAATATAAGAATAGAATTGTGAATGCACTTGAGAAAACAGAAATTAAATTAACTCTGAAAGCAATATTTTCTGCAACCGGCAACATAGCGAAAAGTCTACCGAATAGTAAAAAGAAAGGTGTTCCCGGTGGATGTGGCACTTGTAGTAAATGTGAAGAAGCAATAAATTCGCCGCAATCCCAAAATGAAACAGACACCTGTGAAGTGATAAGATAGTTGATTGCAACAACTACAAAAACTATTAAACCGATAAGCCGTTTTATTTGGATTTCCTTCATTTAATCCTCTATTAAATTTTAAATATTAATTCTCAAAGGGATTTTTATAATTCATTTTTTTTCTATTCACATAATACTTATCATATAATTCTTTCAATCTGCTTAATGAAATTCTGTCAAGATCTTCATCGTCAAAATGTCTCTTCTTGAACATTTTGTATTCTTCAAAATCTTTACCTTTAATAGTTCTTTCAACCAGCCTTAAATCCTCAAAAATCTTTTCTTGTTCCTTGTATTGTACCATAGAATTATCGAATTATAGGGTAAAAATTTTTCTCTTTTTGATTAGTTCTTTTTTACAATTATGCAAAGTTCGGTATATCCACTCTTGCTGCATGATTTTTTAAAAAATGGTTTGAAAGATATATTAAATAATTTCATAAAGAATCCATTTATGCTAAAAGGGTCAATTCCTAACACTTCGATTATCTCAAAATTGTTTTTTTCAAAAAGCTTTAATAGTTTCTTGTGTGTATATGCCTTTTCGTAACCGTGTTTCCATTTACCAAAATGCAGCAATTGGTAAAACTGCCACAAAGAATATTTTGCCGGTATAAAAGTAAGCATATATCCATTTGGTTTTAAAATTCGTTTCCACTCATCGAGCAGGGGTTTCTCATCCTCGAAATGCTCCATCAATCCAGCACTGTATACTATATCGAAAGTGTTATCAGGGAAATTTGTTTCTCTGCAATCTGCAATAATTGAATTTGGTATTCTTTCCTTAACTAAATCAATTGATGCCTGACTATTATCAAGAGCATAGCATTCAACATCACTTCGCGTTTCATTTATTAGTGTAATATTGCTCCCATATCCGCAACCAATTTCAATAACTTTCTTATTTGCCGATAGAATCTTATCAATGAATGTATTTAAGATTTTATCTCTTTCCCTGATTAACCATCTTTCCGCTTTAGATATTTTATATTTTTTCCAATAATCATCCCAGGATATCAATTTTTTTCTCTAATAATTGAATAAAATGTTGCCAAATATACAAATTTTTTTATTTTTGATTATTATTATATTTAGAGAATAATTAATTAAATAATATGAACTCAAAAAAATACAATAATATTAAAATATCAATTTCAATAATCGAAGCACTTTTAAGTTTCGTATTGATTTTTATTTTTGTTTATGCTGGTTTCAGTTTACAACTTGAAAATTTTGTTATAGATATTTTCGAAAACAAATATTGGCAGTTTTTGTTTTTTGTGCTTATTCTATCGGTTGGAATGAGCATTTTATTTTTTCCTTTTAGTTTTTATATTGGCTTTTTGCTTGAGCATAAATACAAATTATCCAATCAGACTTTTGGTCAATGGATTTGGGAAAATGTAAAAGGAATTTTTGTTTCGGGATTAATTGGTATTCCGTTATTGCTTTTTCTTTATTTTGTAATGTTAAACTCAGCTGGACTTTGGTGGTTGTATTTTGCAATAATGCTGTTTTTTGTATCAATTATTCTTGCAAAGATTCTTCCGATTTTCATTCTTCCTTTGTTTTATAAAATTACACCTCTCGAAGATGAAAGTCTAAAAGAAAGAATTATTAAACTTTCATCAAAAGTTGGTTTGAAAGTAGAAAATGTTTTTAAGTTTAATATGAGTAAGAACACAAAGAAAGCAAATGCTGCTTTTACAGGTTTGGGTAAGACAAAAAAAATATTATTGGCAGATACACTTTTAGAATCATATTCAAAAGACGAAATTGAAACAGTTCTCGCTCATGAATTTGGGCATTATAAACACAAACATATTATAAAAAATATTTTAATTGGGACATTTTCAAGTTTTGCTATTTTGTTTGTGATATCTTTGCTTTATTCGGAATCGCTCAATTGGTTTAATTTCAAAAACATTGCTCAAATATCAGCATTACCTCTGCTAATGTTATGGAGTATGGTAACTGGATTCATTCAAACGCCGATCTCAAATGTAATATCGAGAAAATTTGAATATCAAGCAGATCGGTATGCCGTTGAATCTACAGGTAAACCGGAAGTATTTATTCAGACTCTTGAAAAATTAACTGAGCAAAATCTCGGTGATAAAGAACCTCATCCATTAGTTGAATGGTTTTTTTATTCTCATCCTTCCATAAAGAACCGAATTAAAAGAATTGATTTGTATATTTCAAATGTAAAAAAATAATTTTTGGTAAATATGTCAGTTACAATTAAAGATGTCGAATACATTGCAAAGTTGGCAAGGTTGAAATTCGAAGAAGACGAAAAGGAAAAATTATGTAAGGAGATGAATCAGATTCTTGAGTATATGTCTAAGTTAAATGAACTTGACACAGAAAATGTTGAACCGCTTTCTCATCCGATTGATTTAAGCAATGTTTTCAGAGAAGATGAAGTCAAAAAATCAATTTCAACCGAAGAGGCATTAAAAAATGCACCTGATAAAGATGATAAGTTTTTCAAAGTGCCGAAAATAATTTATATTGAATAAACAACTTTTTGATTATGATACTCGGAGTAATACCAGCAAGATTTGCCTCGTCAAGACTTATCGGTAAGCCGCTTGCAATGATTGGTGACAAGCCGATGATTCAGCACACTTACGAAAGCGCAAAGAAATCAAAATTAATTACAAAGTTGGTTATTGCTGTTGACGAAAAAAGAATTTTAAATGTTGCACGCGATTTTAATGCTGAAGTTCTGATGACACCAAATAATATTCAAACCGGTTCAGATAGAATTGCTTATGTGACAAAAGACTATCCCGATGCTCAGATAATTGTAAACATACAGGGTGATGAACCATTCATAAATGCAAAGATGATTGACGAAGCAATTGAGCCACTTTTGTTTGATAAGAAAGTTGATGTATCTACCTTAGCATTTAAAATTAATAATGTTAACGACTTGAAAAATCCATCTATGCCAAAAGTAGTTTTTGACTATCATAATTTTGCTCTTTATTTTAGTCGATCCACTATTCCTTTTGTGCGAGGAGCAAGAACAAATCTTGAAAAAATTAAGACTACTGATATTTATAAACATGTTGGATTATATGTTTTCCGTAGAAATGCATTGTTCAAATTTACATCAACCGAACCAACCGACTTGGAAAAAGCTGAAAAATTAGAGCAATTAAGAATACTTGAAAATGGTATGAAAATAAAAATTGTTATAACTGATTATGAGTCCTTATCAGTTGATACTCCTGAAGACCTGGAAAGAGCAAGAAAATATTACAAGAAAATAATTGATAAAAAATAAATCTATGGAGCATTGATAATGATAACACCAAAGAGTCTTTTATTAGCAAACTTGCCAACACCAATACAAAAAATTTATTTTAATGATTCTCAGTTTTTCATCAAACGAGATGATTATACAGGAATGGAATTGTCGGGTAATAAGATACGTAAACTTGAATTTCTACTTTATGAAGCATTGAGAAACAAATCCGACTATGTCTTTACCCGCGGAGGCGAACAATCAAATCACGCAAGAGCAACAGCAATTGCAGCTGCTTCGTTGGGAATAAAATCCAAATTATTTTTATGGGGACCTGAACGAAAAAATTATGACGGCAATATGTTTCTTGATAAAATGGTCAATGCAGAAATAGTTTTTATGAATTGGAAAGAATATCAATCAGTAAAAGAACGAATGGAAATTGAAAAGGAAAAAATGGAAAAGAAAGGGCACAGAGTTACCGTGATTACCGAAGGAGGTTCTTCTCCACTTGGTATATGGGGATATATTAATTTTGTAACTGAATTGACTAAGCAGATTAATCCCAAAATGTTCAAGGGAATATTAAGTTCTTGTGGTAGTGGAGGTACTTCTGCTGGTCTACTCGTTGGCTGTGCTTTGTTTGGACTAGAATATAAAATCTTCGCTGTGAATGTTTTTTGTAATGAAAAACATTTTAGAGAAAAAATATTAAATCTTGCCGATGAGTGTATTAAGAAATATAAATTGAATTGTAAAATTGATCCGAAAAACCTTGAAGTAATTGAAGGATATTCACTTGAAGGATACAAAAAAATTCAACCTAAGAAACTAAAAGTGATAAAAGAGTTTGCAGCACAGACTGGAATTATTTTCGATCCGGTTTATACAGG
>JAFGPR010000262.1 GCA_016936095.1 Ignavibacteriales bacterium
AAATATGATTATGGATGGAACTCTTACATTGGGTGAGTTAGCTGCATTCATTGGTTACCTTAGTATGTTAATTTGGCCAATGATTGCATTCGGGTGGATAGTAAGTATCGTTCAACAAGCTGCGGCAAGTATGGATAGATTATTAAAAATCATGAGAGAGGATATTGAGAAATATGAATCTGAAAGTGATGTTAATCAAATAGAAGAGTTGAAAGGTAAAATACAATTCAATAAAGTGTCATTTAGTTATAATAATGAAAATAATTTTGTATTGAAAAACATTAATTTAGAAATTCCTTCTGGTTCAACAGTTGCTTTTATTGGCAGAACGGGAGAAGGCAAATCAACACTTGTGAATTTAATAAGTAGATTGTATGAAACTACAAAGGGTGAAATTTTAATTGATGATATTATTATCAAAAATATTCCACTTAAAATTCTTCGACGGGACATAGCAGTTGTTCCACAAGAATCATTCTTGTTTTCCGATTCTTTAAAGGATAATATTTTTTATGGTGTACAAAAAAAAACGATTGAACTTGATGAACTTTCAAGGCTAAGTTGTCTTGACCAGGACTTGAATGATTTTCCAAATGGTTTTGAAACGATAATTGGCGAAAGAGGAATAACATTATCGGGGGGACAAAAACAAAGAGTTTGTTTAGCGCGTGCATTAGCTACAGATCCCAGCGTTTTAGTTTTAGATGATTCTTTTTCTTCTGTTGATACTCATACTGAGGAGGAAATATTAAACAACTTGAAAAATTACATAAAAAATAGAACAACAATAATAATTAGTCATAGAATTTCTACTGTTAAGAATGCTGATAAAATTTTTGTAATCGATGGTGGTAAGATTATTGAAGAGGGAACACATAAGGAATTGCTCAGACAGAAAGGTTTGTATGCTCAGCTCCATAAAAAACAATTGCTTGAAGAAGAGATAAAGGAAATTGTTTGATAATGGTTAATTTGGTAATGCTTAATGGTAAATATTGAGATTAAAAATTTATATTAACTATTTAGCATTAACAATTAAAAAATTATTTCATAATAGAATTCATCGGGATAGTTACATTAAAATACATTTCGTATTCTTCGTTTGCTTCGTCATCTCGTACTGTCAACAAATCAAAATTATAACCATCCTGAATAATAAGTGATTGAGATTGCATCTTTAATCCAAACCAACTGAGCAGTGCATATTCTTCGTTTACAGAAATTACAATAATTGCAGTTTGTGGCGTTTGCCCGTCTCCAGAAAAAATTATCGATTCAAATACTTTTTCCACTAAGCTAAAATGGAAATCGGCTTTTTCTTTATTACCCATCTGCTCATAAATAACGTGACACAAGTAATGAATATAAGCATCTACATAACTATAATCCAATGTTTGATTTGCTTGCTCTAACGCTTCGCTTAATTTATTTTCATTTATTAAATTTTGTATTAAATCTCTATCGTTACTTAATCTGGTGCTATATGGGCTGTATTTTTCTGTATGCGTATAAGCCATACGAAGAGTAAAGAAATCATCAGAAAGTCCTAGTTTTATGCTATCCAATAAAATATAATAATCATCTGCGGTTAGTGATTCAACGTAACTGAAAAGAAAATAATTTGAGGTTGTATCTGTAGTAAAATAGCTAGTGCTATTTTCTTTATTTTCAGCTAATAGATTAATTTGAAAAATAATAGTAAAAAGAATAATTAAATTAATAAAAAATACTTTAGTTCGAATTTCCACTTTTGACTCCTATGAATAAATTTATTACTTTAACAAAATGATTTTCGTTTTAGTTTCTTCTATATCAGTTTTAAGTTGAATAAAATAAATCCCGCTCGATAATTTTTCCGCATTAAATGTTATGCTATAAGTGCCGGCATTTATATATTCTTGTATTAAAAGTTTAATCTCTCTTCCAATTATATCAAAAATTTTTAAAGTAACAAAACTATTCTCAGTGATTGTAAAATATATGTTTGTTGTATTATTAAATGGATTAGGAAAATTATTTAATGTAATTTTATTTTCTATGAAATCTTTTTCGTTGCTAATTCCTGTTGCATTTAGAAATGCATCTGCCATACGAGTTCCTAATTCAATTTCTCCATCTGCAAGCAGATGAACGAAATCTATATCAAGTGGCAGGTCGTCAATATTAACCCATTCAACCAAAGAATCCAAATCTGCAACATTCATCTGAGCTGTTCTGACAATGTCTTTGTAAATATACGGTGAAGGTAGATCTATTCCGATTCTGCCAAGTATAAATTTTAAATTCGAACAATCTAAATCACTTCGTAAATTGTTAATAAAATTAGTAAGATTGGTTTCATAGTTATTCGCATAATCTGAATTAGCGGCATCAGACTCACCTTGCATCCAGAAAAATCCAATAAATTCATAATCAAATCCTTGGTTAGATAAAATACTTGTTGCTGTATCAATTTCGCATATCATCAATTCATATAGTTGATTACCTGTTCCAATTCCTTTTCTCCAGTCAACTGCTAAATTACTACCACCATAAGCACATTTAATAACTGCTAAATTTTGAATTGAAGAATAAAGTTCACGTGACAAAGTAATTTCTGGACCGAAAAAGTTATGAAAACATTTTATGTAGGGATTTTGCGTCTGATATTTGAGTGTAGTCCACTGACTATCTGAGGTTGAGTTAAATGGGACAGAATCTCCTTTGCTAGGTGGCAAACCGGTATGGTAATAATACAGAATATTTTTATCAATGATATTTGTATCAAGTAAATTTGCATCGGCATGCCAGTTCATTGCATTAGATTGTCCTGCAACAATAATAATCTTGATTGTGGAATCAAATGGACTTGTCGTGTTATTTTGTGCGTCGATTTGATAGTAAAAAATGAATATTACAAACCAAACGGGTTTTAAATACGTCATAATTAAAAGTAAATTAATCTTTATATTCAAATATAAGTTTTAAACTTTAAAACTTTATTTAATAAATTAATTTTACAATTTTTTTTTGTAAATTTAAATAATTGTTTAATTGGAAAATTAAGAGGTTCACTTGAACTCAGAAATTGTAATTCAACTTGAAGGATTAACGAAAAAATTCAAGCATATCACTGCCGTGGATGAATTGAATTTAACAGTCTACCGTGGTGATGTATTTGGTTTTCTTGGTCCTAACGGAGCGGGGAAAAGCACGACGATAAGGATGCTACTTTCACTTATAAAACCTTTGAAAGGTGATATAAAAATATTTGGTAAATCACTTGTCCAAAGC
>JAFGPR010000028.1 GCA_016936095.1 Ignavibacteriales bacterium
TCAACTTTTGAATTTCTAAATTTTTTATGCGGTTCTAATTTTCTATAGCATTCCGAATCAAAAAACATAAATTGTCCGTTTGCTGCTGCCAAGGATGAAAATTTACTTTTTCTAACAAGTCGCAATGGAAGGAGTGATAGCAAAATAAAATTCATTAGCGGAACGACAATCTTCTCTGCTCTAGTTAGCATTATCTGCTTTGGGAAAATTGACAGTAGCGAAAGTTTATATTTTTGTATATGCGACAAAACGCTATCAATTAAATTCTTGCCGACCCGAACATCAGCATCTAAAAACAAAAAATATCCTCCATTTGCATTTTTTGCAAGTGAATTACAAGCATAATTTTTACCAACCCAACCACCCGGCAAACCATCTGAATTTATCAATTTAATCCGTGTATCTTTTTTCATATAATCTTTTACAATTCTTTCCGTGTTATCAGTTGATTCATCATTAAAAATTATGATTTCTATATTTTCATAATCTTGTTCAAGTAGGTCATTTAATAAATCAGTGATATTTTCTTCTTCATTCCTTGCAGGAATTAAAACGGAAATAAAAGGTTTTTCCAAAGTGATTCTTTTTTTGAGCACAAGACTGAATATAATATTACTCAAAGCAACAAAAAATTGAATACCTGCAAAGATTAAAATAAAATATGTAATGTAAATCATAATTTATCGTTTAAGATGATATTTTCAACCTTACAGTTTCTTAAAAAAACATTAAAATCAGTCTGAATTTTATCAATAGTAGTATCTTTCAATTGGTATTCTTGCAAATAAGTAAATAAATATGGTCTCTTCTGCGAGAAATATTCAACCAAATTAACCATAAACAATATTTGAAACTCGTTATCCAAATCTTTCATAATTTTTTCAAGTCCTTTTTCAAATTTTAATTCTTCTTTGTAAAGTGATTCAATCTCACCTTGAGGGAAAATTACGACAAGATTAGAATTACTTTTAAGTAATTCTTTTGTATATTCAATTGTTTCGATGATGCTTCGTGAACCTTTTCTTACTGAATAGCAACCTGTCTTATTGAAAAATTTATATTTGGATAGTTGTTCCTCATCCATCATAATGTAAATCTTTTTTTTGAAAACTTTATCGTTCAAGTAACTAACGAAAAAACCGTCCCACCAGCTGAAATGATTTCCTATTAACATTACAGGCAAATTCTTTTCATTAAAATCAGATTTGAGAATTACTCTATAAAAATGTTTTTTAATTAAACGTTTTGCGTAAAATCTGAAAAACGGATAAAGAAACCAATGATGTTTTGCTTTTTGTATCATACTAAATTAAAATATAAAAATAATAATGTAAAAAATATTATTTGAAGAATAAGAACTAATCCTGCAATTGGATTTTTATTATCAGACTGTTTGAAAATCAAATGCATCATAAAAGCAATAACAAACCAAGCCAAATAATTTTGGATCGGTATATAAGAATCCTTCCAATACCACATATTTAATTTTGGTGCTACTTGTTCTAGCACTAAATCATATGCAACCATAATCATTGAAGCAATAAGTGCTTTAACTAAATAGTTTATTTTCCTTCTGCTTAAAATATTTGCCGAACAATAAACGAGCATTAACCAATTAATACCTATCAACAAAGGAGTGTTAAAAATTTTTAATCCTAAGCCAGCACCATAATAATATTCACCAAAAATATTTCCCGTGTTGACTCCAATCATCTCGATTAAAAATCCGCTCAAATAAATTATTATGAAAATAAAAATATTTTTTTTTAATGATATTGATTGATGGAAAAATAATATCAAGACAAAACTTAACAAAATCGCATACGGTGTCAGGAAAATAAAAATCTCGTTGGTAAAGGGAATAATAAATCCCAATAAACCAACAAAATAAAATGTGATTAGAAAGTTTTTTACTTTCTTTAACTCAATTGAATCTCGTAATTCTTTGTATGCGAAAATTACATTCATCACAAATAAATCTCTAACTTTACAAATTTTTTCAATTTGTTATTCCAAATATCGATAGATTACAAATAAATATCTAATTAAACAATTATGTAAAAGCATACAATTGTTGATGTCTTTTTATATTTGAAACAAAAATTATTTTTTTTATGAACATTTTTCCAGCAAATGAGCAAAACATATTAAAAGCCTCCGAGTTGATTCGTAATGGTGAATTGGTTGCATTTCCCACAGAAACGGTTTATGGATTAGGTGCTGATGCAATGAATCCAATTGCAGTTGCCAAAATTTTTGAGATAAAAAAAAGACCTTCCTTCAATCCATTGATAGTACATATTTCTGACAAAAAATATTTATTTGAAATAAGCAATTTCAGATCTGATATTGTCGAGAAGTTGGTGGAGCAATTCTGGCCGGGACCACTTACTTTAGTTCTACCAAAAAAAGATATTATTCCAAACATTGTTACAGCTGGAAACGATACAGTTGCTGTTCGAATGCCGAATCATAAAGTTGCTTTAGAATTAATTTCTTCCACTAAAACATCAATAGCAGCACCAAGTGCAAATATATTTGGTAGATTAAGTCCAACAAGTGCTGAACA
>JAFGPR010000263.1 GCA_016936095.1 Ignavibacteriales bacterium
ACTTCTACTTGTTGATTGAGTTGCTCCCATAACAGTACCTGCAATTCCACCAATCACCATAAATATTGTTTTTGATAATTCAAATCCTTTTATATCAAACAATTCTGATAAATACTTCATTATGAAATTTTCTGTATCACTTGTTAAATAAGCAAGGGTAATTACGACAATCCAAATTAGCAAAGTAATGACAATTGTTTTTTTCTGTCCGATAGCATCCGCAATTATTCCAAAGACAACCGCACCCACAAATGCAGTCGTCTGAACTATTGCAAAGAAAATAAGCAATTCCATCATTTCAAAATTTAATGTTGATGAAGCATAGATACCTGAAAAAAATATTACTGTATTTACTCCTTCTATATAAAAGAAAAATGCAAGTAAAAATACTGCGAGATTTTTATATTGTTTTATATTTCTGAATGTATCCGCAACGCGTTTTAGTCCAATAAAAATGTAAACATCTTTTTTCTCAATTTTTTTTCTTTTTTCTTTTAGGAATAAAAAAATAGGTAAAGCAAACACAAAGAAAAATAATGCAGATATTGGAAATGTAATATTATTCATTCCCGCTTTAACAAAAGGATATACTAAGCCAAGGGTTGCGAGTGATCCAAGATAACCAGCCGCGTAACCGTAACCACTAACACGTCCATAGTTTTTTTCTTCTGTAATTTCGGGTAAGAATGAATCATAAAAAACAAGTCCAACCTCAAATCCAATGTTAGCAAGAACAAAAAGGAACAACGCTAAGAGAATATCACCACGCCCAACAAAAAAAAGCAATGCAGTACTTATTATACAAAGTAATGTAAATGTAAGTAAAAATCTTTTTTTACCAGCTGAATGGTCTGATATAGCACCAAGTATTGGAGAAATAAAAGCAGAAATTAACATTGAAATTAATATACCAGAACCCCAGTATAAATCACCAATAGGTTTTCCCTCTGCTATAACCTCTTTAAAAAACACTGCAAAAAGAAATGTTACAACAACGATAGAATATGAGGTGTTGGCAAAATCAAATAAAGCCCAGATAAAGATTCTTTTATTGTTAGGTTTATATGCCTCTTGATTGTTATCGTGGTTTTGGTTTGTCAATTAGACCTCTGCCAGTTTTATTGAGCTCATTATTTTTTTTTAGTTCATTATATATTGAATCTAAAATGCCATTTATGAATCTTCCGCTATTTTCAGTTGAATAAATTTTTGCAATTTCAATCACTTCATTTATCGATACTTTCGCAGGGATCTCAGGGAAAAAAAGAAATTCAGCAATTGCTATCCTTAGCAAAATTCTATCTATTAAAGACACCCGCTTTAATTCCCAGTTCTCAGTACGTTTAATGATTTGCTCATCCAACATAGAACGATTACCTATTACTTTTCTAATTAACTGGACCCCGAATTCCACACCATCTTCATTCGGTATTTCAGAAAAAATATCCGTTATCATAAATTCAAGATTTTCCCAATTAAATTCTGCTGCATAAAGAACTTGTAATGCCTTTTCTCTAAGCTGTCTTCTATTTAATTTGCGTTCGTCCATATATACTATTTTTAAAATAAATGTTATTAATTTTATCTACTGCACGGCAAAGAGCCAAAACAATAATAGCTCAATACTGTCTTTTGCTTTATAAAGTAATAATTCTTTCCAATCAATGTTATTACTTGAAGTGCACAATGTTGCTTTGACATTATAAAAATTACAAATTTCATTAACACGAATTAGATGAAATGCATCAGAAATAATTACTACTTCGTCAAAATTCATCGTTTCAATAATCTTTTTTTTAATATAAAATATTTGCTCTGTTGTTGTTGAGGTTTGCTGTTCAAGTAATATATCAGTTTTATCAACGCCTAATTTTTCCAAGTAATTATAACCCGCCTCTGCTTCACTTATTTCACCAGGTGCGTTTCCGCCAGTAAGCTGTATTTTTTTTATTATACCATTCTTATACAATTCATAAGCTTTTTTTAATCTACCCTCAAAAATTGGACTTGGTTCGTTGTTACTCCAAACAGCAGCTCCTAGAACAACTGCAATATCCTTTTTATTCTTAAAATCAGAATTAAATTTATCGGTATTAAAAAACAAGTAATAAAAAAAAGATAAAAAGATAAGACTACCAACAATAATTAATGAAATAAAAAATGCACGGATAAATAAATAGTCTCTCCTTGAAAAAATTAAATACCAAATAAATGCAAGTGTGAATATTTTTAAAAATTCACTTATTCCAAATATAAAGGCAATTATTACCTTTCTAAGTGGGTATTGTAAAAAATATTTTTCAGCAAAACTGACGTCTGAAATAAAAATTATTACCAGGACTATTAGTGGTAATGTAATTCCGATTATTAAAAAACTTAAAGATTTTATTTTATTAATTATGACATTCTTTTTTCCAAAAAGAATAAATAATCCGATAATTAAAAGTATTGTCAAAATTAAATTAATAAGATTGCCAAGATTTGATAAATTAAACTCGTCAAAACTTAAATTGTTATTTTTATATTTCAATCTAAACAACAAGTATATATCGAATAATAACGTAGATATGAAAAGCAGCTCGATATAAATTAGTTTTTGAAATATTTTGAAAAATTTAGTCATAATTATGAAGTTATAAAAACATTTATTTTATTGTCGTTTTTAATAATTTGAGTGTTTATATCAAAAACTGATTTTAAGTTTTTTTTAAGCAATACTTTTGACTTATTACCATCAAGAAATATTTTGCCATCTTTAAGTAAAATAATTCTTTCTGTAAAATTACTGACAAGATTTATGTCATGTGAAACTGTAATTATTGTCAGACCTAATTCCTTATTTAATTCAGATAAAATATTAAAAATTGAGATTTGATGTTTAATATCGAGATGCGCATTTGGTTCATCCAGCAATAATAATTTTGGTTGCTGTACTAAAGCTCGTGCAATAAAAGCTTGTTGTGCTTCACCACCAGATACTTCATTTATTCCTTTATTCCTTATATGTAATATGTTCAATCTTTCCAAAGTCTCATTTACAATTTTAATATCATTGTCTTTTTCAATACCAAAGAAATTCATATATGCAGTTCTTCCCATCATTACAATTTCATAAATTGAAAAAGGAAAAACTGAAAATGAACTCTGTGGAACATATCCAATTAAACGGGCAAGTGATCTGTGGTCATAACTTGAATAGTTTTTTCCATCTAATAAGCGAATACCCTTAGATGGAGTTAATAAACCAGATAAAATTTTTAATAAAGTCGATTTTCCTGAACCGTTTGGACCAAGAATTGAAATGAATTCTGAGGGGTAAACTTGAAGAGAAATATCTTTCATTTCGAAAGAATTATTGTAAGAGAATTCAATATTATTCAATTCTAATAAGAACATAAAATAATTAATTTTTGTTTCAAATTTACAGAAAAATATCTTTTGTTTAAAATAATATAACCACTGAAAGCAAATAAAAATAGTATTTAAAATTTTTCAGTGGTTATAATAGTAATTTTTACAAATTATCAATAGGTAGTTCTTTTTTCCTTCCAAATTTACTTTTAACGATTACTTTCAAATCATTTACAGTAGAGTAAATAACTGGAACAATTATTAATGTAAGAATTGTTCCGAAAGACAAACCGAATATAACTGAAACACCAAGCGATCTCCAAAAGTCTGCTTCTTCACCACCACCGACAAAAGCAAATGACTTAACGTCAAAACCCCAACCCATTGTAAGAGGTACCAAACCTAATACAGTTGTAATTGCGGTTAAAATAACAGGTCTAAATCTCCTAATACCTGCTTGAATTGCTGCTTCGTGTGGATTAATTCCTCGCTTTTGTAAAATATTTATGTAGTCAATTAAAACAATATTATTATTTACAATAACACCGGCTAAACTTATGACACCGATACCAGTCATTATTATACCAAAAGTTAATTGTGTAATTGTCAGACCTAAAAATACTCCTATCAGAGAAATTAAAACGGCTATCATAATAAGCAGTGGTTGAAATAATGAATTAAATTGAATAACCAAAATTAAGAAAATACCAAAAATAGCGATCATAAAAGCTTTACCAAGGAACTTCTGTGCATCTTCCTGAAATTCATTTTGTCCACCGAAATTTATATAATATTCATTTGGTAATTGAAAAGTTGAAAGTTTTTGTTTAACGTTTTCTAATACCTCATTTTGGTTGAATCCTTCATCAACATTACCACTGATTGTTATAACCCTTTTCAGATCAGTTCTTCTAATTGCCCCAGGACCTTTATCATATACAACTTCTGCAACACTGCTAAGTGGCACGCTTAATGATTTTCCTTGTTTATCGTTATAGGTAATTCTCATATTTTTTAAAGCATCAATATTATCTCTTTGTAATTTCTGGAGTCTAACTGTTATGTCATATTCTTCTTCGTCTATGCGATACTTGGAAGCAGTAAATCCGTTAATTGCTGTTCGTATATAATTAGCAATCAAAGATGTATTCATTGAATATAAGGCAGCTCTTTCTCTATTAATCAATACTCTAACTTCCGGTTTACCAGCATCGAAATTATCTTTTAAGTCAACCACACCTGGAATATCTTTAATCTCATTTTTAATTTGTTCGGTTAGTTCACCTAATTTTTTTAGATTATCACCAATTATTTCAACGTTTATTGGTTGACCAACAGGTGGTCCCATTGTCTCTTTGCTTATTTCAATTTCTGCACCAGATATTGAGGTTAATTCATCACGAATTTGTTCTGTTGTAATTAAAGAAGATTGTTCTCTATCATTATAATCAATGTATTCAACAGTTAAAGTACTTTTATTTGGAGTAAAAGTTCCACCATCAAAAATATTACTTGATGAGCCAACATTTGCAACAATATGTTTAACATCACCATTAGTATATTTTTGCAACCGTTCTTCAATTTTTTTTGTTATTCTGTTAGTCATTTCGATATTTGTTCCTGTTGGTGCTTCAACATTCAAACTAATACGTGGTGGATCGGTTTCAGGAAAGAATTCAATACCAAGGTTAAATTGAAAATATGTATTAGTAATTACAATTAATAATAGAAACGTAGCAGATAAAACTCTTAATTTATTATTTTGAAAAATAAATTGTAATGCTACTCCAAGAATAATAGTTAGAATAATAACTAAAAAATTAGGAATTTCTGGGTGAGATAATCCATAAAAGAAAAAGACCATTAATAAAAAAATAGCTCCCAAACCATACCAAGTTCTTTTCGAAATTTTATCAGTATGAGTCCTACCTGTTCCAACTATTTTTCTTAGAAATTTTTCATAAGCATTAATAATATGTGGAATAAAATTATCAATAAAATAATGAGTTACTTTATCAATTGGATATAATATTTTTCCAAATATTGTATGTGGTTTTTTACCTTTTTCTTCAAGACGCATAAATTTTGAAGCAAAAACAGGATTAATTACAAGTGCAACAAATAAAGATGCACTAAGTGTAATAATTACAGTAATTGGTAAGAACCACATAAAGTCACCTACTACTCCTTCCCAGAATAATAAAGGAGCAAAAGCCATAACAGTCGTTAATGTTGAGGTGGTAATTGGCCAAGCGACTTCTGCAGCACCCTTTTTGGCTGCTTCCTTTAAACTATATCCTTCTTCAAGAAACTTATATATATTTTCTACAATTACAATAGCATTATCAACTAACATTCCAAGAGCAAAAATCAAACAAAAAAGAACAATAAAATTAAGAGTTATATTCATGGCTGACAAAACAATGAAAGAAATTAACATACTAAGTGGAATTGCCATTCCAACAAAACTTGAATTTCTTATTCCGAGAAAAAACAATAAAACTAAAAGTACAAGCACTAAACCAGAGAAAATATTATTCTCGAGGTTATTGACATTTTGTTTAATATCCTTAGCATAATTTACAATAGTCGTAAACTCAATACTATCAGGCAGTTTATTTTCAGCTTTCCTAATAATTTCTTGTACATCTTCAACTATATAGATAATATTTGCACCACTTCTTTTGGAAACACTTAAAGTAACGCAATCATTTCCATTTAATCTCGAGTAAGTATTTCTATCTTTAAAACTATATTCAACTTCTGCAACATCTTTCACATAAATTGGAGTACCATCTTTAATTTTAATAATTAAATCTTCTATTAAATAAGGTTTGTCAAATTCACCAGGAATACGAACTAGAAAACTCATATCATCAAGGTCAATTAAACCACCGGGTATTGTTTTATTTTCTTCACTAATTGCACCTATTATATCTGAGAATCTGACATTGTAATGAATCAATTTATTTATATCAACATTGACTTTTACTTCTCGTTCAAGTCCCCCGCTAATTTTTACTTCCAATACCCCATCAACTTTTTCAATTTCATCTTTTAAGTCATCAGCAATATCTTTTAATTTAACTAATCCTTGTGGCCCACTTAAACTAAAAGTAAAGATTGGCCATTCAGAAAAATTGATTTCCATAATCGCTGGTTTCTCGCAATCATCAGGTAATTCCGATTCGGCTTTTGTAACTTTATCACGAACTTTTTGAACTGCTTCATCAATATCAAATCCACTTTCAAATTCAGCACGTATTATTGAATATCCCTCAAATGATGATGAACTAATTTCTTTAATATCGCTAATAGTATTTAACTCTTTTTCAATCGGTTGTGTTATTAAAGATTCAATATCTTCAGGTGATACTCCGAAATAAGGAGTTGAAACTATAACAAGAGGAATTTGAATATCAGGAGTGGATTCTCTTGGCAAAGAAATATATGCCAAAGCTCCGCCAATTATTATTATGAAAAATAAAATAAAAACGCTTGTTCTATTTTCAATACTAATATTAGTAATTCGCATATTTGTTTTCCTTAATTAACAACATTAATATTTTCGCCGTTAATCAAATTTTGATAACCGACAACAATTAATTTTTCACCTTCTTTAAGACCACTCTTGACTGCTATTTTTTTTTCATAACGATTAAGAATTTCAATCTCACGCATTTCTGCTTTGCCTTCGTTTGCAATAAATACAACATAACTATTATCTGTTCTAATAACTACCTCTTCAGGAATTGAAATAATATTATCATATTTTTCAACCTCAATCAATACTTCTGCTGATTGTTCTGGCTTTAGAAGTTTATTATAATTTGAAATATTTATCTCAATATTAAAAGTTCTGTTGCTGGTAGATACTGTAGCTCCCACATAACTTATTTTTCCTTCAATCGGTTTTTCAAGGATATCTTGAATATAGATTTTAGCATTAGAACCGCGATTAATTTTTCCAATAAATCTTTCAGGAATTCCTGCTTCAATTTTTAACGAACCTGTATTTATTATTGAAACAATTGGAGCACCAGGGATAACCATTTCTCCAATATCAATAAATTTCTTGTCAACAACTCCTGAAAATGGAGCTTTGATAAAAGTTTTTTCATACCTTGCTTTCACTAAATTATAATTTGCAAGTGCCTGATCTCGTGTATATTTTGCCTGAAGATATTGATATTCACTGTTAATATTATCTTTATAAACTGTTTCCTGCTTTTCAAAAGTAATCTGAGCTAATTCGTATTGTGCTTTAGCCGCATCGAGACTTGCTTTAAGTACATCATTATCAATAACTAAAATTGTATCACCCTTATTAACCCAGCTTCCCTGTCCATGAATAAATCTACTGACTATTCCACCTTCCTGATATGTTAAGTCGGCTTGATATACAGGTTTTATTACCCCGACTACTGTAATGTAATCTGTATAACTGTTATTTTTTAATTCAACAACTTCTACATTTGTTGTTTTAGCTAATTTTTCCTTCTCCTTTGTTTTATCATTCTCTTTACCATCACTGTTTCCACAGGAATAAAGGAATAATAAAACTATTGCAAATACAATTGCTGATATTATTTTTGTAAGTTTCATTTTATGACCTCTTAATAAATTTTTTAGTAACTTCTGTTATCTAATAAAAATTGTAATTGAGCATGATATGTATGATAATCAAGCACAGCTTTCAAATAATTAATACGTGCAGAAGAATATTCTAACAGTGCTGTCGTAACTTCAAGTTGTGTTCCCAAACCGGTAACAAATCTTTTTGATGCAATATTGTATCCTTTTTGTGTCTGCTCCATGGCTGCGATAAAGGCGCTAATTTGCTCTTCAATCTTTTGTATTTGAAGTACAATACTTTCATAATTGTTTTGCATTTCCAATTTGGTCTGATTAAAATTTGCTTCTGATCTTTTCAAATCAATTTCTGCTTGTTCAACTTTTGAATTTATCGTAAATCCTTTAAATATAGGAACGCGTAAAGTCAGACCTATACTTGATGAAGTATTGTAGCGCCAATCAAAAAAATCTCTTGGATCGTTTTCTGTTGATTGAGTTTGCCAATTAGCAAATGCAACTAACTCTGGAAAATGCTTTGTATATTCATAAGATGCTGCAAGATCTTTTAATTTCACATCTAATTCCATTTGTTTTAATAATGTATTTTTTCCCATCACTTCGGTCAACCCTGTTTCAAAATCAGGTAAAGGAATTTCTTTATATGTTAATGAGTCAGATATTTCAATTTCAATTCTTAAATCATATCCAAGCAAAATCGTCAAGTTGTTTTTTGCAAGTTTTAATGTATTTTTTGATTCTGTTAGAGCAGGCAGAAAATTTTGGTATTGCACATCTGCACGAATGTAATCATACTCGCTCGCAAGCCCTGCATCATACATTGATTTTGCATTTCTTCTATTTTCTTCAGCTCTATTTAATTGCATTTCCGATAATTCCACAAGATCTTTTGCAAATAAATATGAATAATATGCAGTTTTTACATTACTAATAAGTTTTGCTTCTGAAAAGTTTGCTGCTTTATCAGACATCTCAGCATAAGTTTCAGCCACTCGGATAGCAAGAAACATAGCACCGGTAAATATCGGTTGCTCTGCTCTTATTGATAGGTTCATTGTATTTTCAGAACCCATTCGAATTGAGCCGAAATTTTCTATAACTACTACAGGAAGTTCAAGTGCCCGTGTGTACTGAATTGTCCCATCGATTTTAGGATACAAAGCAGAACCATATGCCTCATCAACTAGTTCATAAGCTTTTTCTTTTAAAAGAATCGCTTGCTTATGAGAGTAATTATTTTTTATTGCTATTTCAATGCACTGCTCTAAATTTAACTGTAAATTATTTTGCCCTTGAATTAAACCGTGTATTGATAAAATATTTAGAATAATAAAAATTTTTAATTTCACATTGACCTCTCAGGTTTGTATAAAATTCCATTAAATAAAATATCAAGAATAGACTCAGCTTCTTTTTCAATATTTACACTTAAGTTTTCAAAAATAAAGTGATGAATGTAAGTAAGAATAATACTTCTATGGAAAAGCACGAATATATTTGGTACAATTTGTTTAATCTCTTTATTTTTAATTGCTGAAGAAATAAATTTTTCATATAATTTTGTAATTTTATTATGATAAGTATCCATAATACTTTTCACTTTTAGTACATCATCAGAAGTTGATAAATGATCCCGAGAAAAAATGGAAAATACTTCTTTATTGTTAATCCCATATTCAAGAAATCCTCTGGTAATATTTGTAATAAACTCCCTAAATGTTTTAACTTTTTTTGCAACTTCATCAACACTGCTTAAGTAATCGTTAAAAGCATTTTCAATTATTGCTAAATAAATATCACGTTTATTTTCGAAATAATTATAGATTGTTCCTTTTCCAAATTCAGCCAATTCTGCTATCTCATCCAGTGTAGAATGATCAAAACCTTTTTTTGCAAAAATTTTAACAGCAGCATTAAGGATTTCTTTTCTTTTAAAAAGTTTTTCCCTTTCTTTTCTGGTTAAGTTTTCCTCATTTAATAATTCATCGTACATAAAATTTCCAAAAATTATTTGATAAGACGCAATGCAAACTTAAAAGTTTCAGATATGAATGTCAAGTCATTTATTGACCTATTAGTCAGTATCGGATAGCATTGAGTCATTTTTACCAATTTTCTTAATTTTATAATTTAAAAATATCATGGAACTTATTAGACCTAAAATGTTTATCGGTCAATCAAGTAATTTTGTAGGTGAATAATAAAATTATGAATGAAAGACTTGTAAACTAAAGGAGAGAAATCAGAGTTCCCTCAGTAAACAATTATCCATCTTTAGTTTTATAGTAATTTGATTTATCAAATTAATTAAATTTTTCGATTTAATAAGTTTATTCGTTATTAGTCAAAACTTCGTTTCGAATGACAAGCGAGATGAATCTCACTTACGTATTTTTGATAGGTTTAATTTATTAAAAAATTAAATCATTCTTTTTGTATTTTTGAATTATTAAAAATTATTTTACGAGGTAAAAATGCTAATACAGGAAAAGATTAAACAAGCAAAACAATTGTTAAAAGAATTTAATATTGATTGCTGGATTACATTTACAAGGGAAAGCCAGATCAATGGAGACCCTACTTTACAATTTTTATCATCAGCTGACGTAACTTGGCATTCAGCATTTATCATGACCAAATCGGGAAAGGCAATTGCTATTGTCGGACAATATGATAAAAAAATGATCGAAGATTTAAATGCCTATGACAATGTAATCGGCTATGTTCAAAGTATTAAAGAACCATTGCTCGAAAACCTAAAAAAAATTGCACCAGAACAGATTGCATTGAATTACTCAATAGGGAGCGAAATCTCTGATGGAATTACTCATGGAATGTATCTGACTATGACAAATTATTTATCAGAATTAGGATATAAAGGTAAGATAATTTCTGCTGAGAAAATAACATCGGCATTGAGAGAAAGAAAAGCAAAGAGTGAAATTGAAAATATTAAAGCAGCAATTAAGCACACTTTACAGATTTTTAAGCTGGTTACAAAATATATTCAACCGGGAAAGACGGAGAAACAAATCGCTGATTTTATGAAAGCCGAAGTTAATAAGCGAAAACTAGGATATGCCTGGGATGAAAATGTCTGCCCT
>JAFGPR010000264.1 GCA_016936095.1 Ignavibacteriales bacterium
GGTTTGAAATGCTTCTTTATAATATTTTGTGTCGATTATTATTTTTTGATTCTTGCCTTGCAAGGTAATATCTGTCAACATTGCGGGAAGCATGTCCAAATCCTCTGCATTATCAGATTCAAACTGCCATTTAATAGTATCACTTGAAACAGAAAAGTCCGTTTCAACTTTGTAAAAATTCCTTACAAAAGCTTCAAATAATCTTGCCATCGCCTTTTCTTCACGAGTAAAATCTTTGAATTTGTAGTTTCCTTTAGACTCGTCAATAAATAGATTTTCATTTACAATTTGGCAAACTTTTAAAATAAAATCATAGTGATAATTATTGCGATGTAGTCTTATTTGGTTAAACATTGCTTTCCGAATAACTATTTCAGAAATTGGAGGTAATTTCAAATAAACTTTATACAATTCATCTTTGATTGAAGAATCCAGATTCTTGGTTCTTAATAATTTCCCGATTGTCGTTTTTAATATTTGGTTATGCAAAATATCATAGTCAAACTCATCATAAATGCAGGCAGTTTTGCTAAGAGGAAGAACATTTTGTTTTATTGTCGCTGAAAAATTGAATTTTCCTTTAATCCCCATTATCACGTCCTCATGCTCAACGTAATATCTATCCAAACCTTGTTTCAAAAGACGAGAACAACTATTTGAAAGAACTTTTGCAAATAAGTCGATTAATTCGGTTGAATCAATTTCATTTACATTGACAATTTCACTTTCTTCAAGCTTGTTCCAAGCATAGCACAACAAATAATAGATATTTTGAATTGGTATTTGCATACTTATGATAAAAGCAGGTCAATTTCATTTTTTACTTTTTCACTATCATCAAACCAATATTCTTCTAATAATGGATTAATTTCAAATTTGACAATATTCTCAAACCATTTTCTTTCATTTTCAGAGTTTGTGTTACAAAAGAAACTATGCCCAATTAAAAAACCTGAACCTAAATTTTTATCTGCTTTAATTTTATCATTCAACAATTTAAGTTTGGATGAAATTTCCTGAATAAAATCCTTTGAAAAGCCTTTAGAATTAAGGTATTCTTTAAATCTATTGTTGAATTTAGGCTCTAAAGTAATAAACCTAAATCGCCTACGTAAAGCATAGTCAACGATTGCCAAAGAACGGTCAGCAGTATTCATTGTGCCAATCAAATAAAGATTATCAGGAACTGAAAATAACGCATCATCTTTCTCAGCGTAGGTTAATGGTACGCTGTATTTCCCTCTTTTATCAGATTCAATAAGCATCATTAATTCACCAAATATCTTACTGAGATTGCCTCTATTTATTTCGTCAATTATAAAGAAAAACTTTTGGTCTGGTTCTAATTCTGCCTTTTTACAAAACTCATAGAATATGCCGTTTTTAACTTTAAAACTCTTTTCTGATGGCCGGATTCCTTGAATAAAATCTTCATACGCGTAGGATTGATGAAATTGAATCATCCTGATTTTTGTATCATCAGTATTTTTCATCATTTCATAAGCAAGCTTTTTCGCAATAAAAGTTTTCCCAACACCAGGAGGCCCTTGTAAAACAATGTTTTTCTTTACTTCAAGAGAATGTATGATTTCAGTGACTTCTTGTTCTTCTAAAAATGGTTTGTCTGGGTCGGTAGAAAATGAATATTGTTTAATCTCGACTTTTTCGATTTCTTTTTCGGTAACAATATTCTTCTCATCTATTAAATCTCTTATTATATCGAATTCATCAGGTGTCAGACTGAATAAACTTCCCTGATTATTTATAAGGACTTCACAATTTTCAAGTCCTTTAGTTTCTTTTAATTCATCCCATGAAATTGGGTCTTTGACAATTTCTTTAATCTCGAAATTTATAATTTCACCTTCATTGTCATCTATGTGCAATCCTTCAGTGATTTCAAAAATTGCCTTAATTTGTTTTACAGGAGTACTCTCATAACCAATTACCAAATCACCAGATTTTGCTTCTTCAAAATATTTATAAATCCTGCGTTTATTCCCTTTGTCGTTATGAGATGTATAAGATTGAATATCTCCAAGTTCGTAACTGTCAATACGCCAAATTTTAGGATTTGCATTTAACCACCAGAAATTTTGTGATTCAGAATCTTTTGGCAATGCTTTTGGAGGAGGTAGAACTTCTTTTCCTGATTCTAAATCATTGAATATTTTTTCAAAAGCAGGATTACTTTGAATGTATTTTTCCCTTATGCTACTCCATTTTAAAGTTGGCGTAAAAGTATCAGGTCTGAAAATGGTTTTTTCAAAATCGACTAATTGGTTAATTAGCCATTTTACTTTTCTAATATGTTTGTTTTCTTTTCTTTCGGGTTTAAATTCATATTCACCAGTAATTACTCCGATTCCAAGTGCTTTGCTTTTACCTTTATTGGCAATAACAACATCTCCGATACTTGCGTCCCGAAAATTTTCAATATTCCAGATTTGATTTGAATTGTCAGAATCTTCAACGCCTAAATCTTCAGCAAGTGTTTCGGTGGTATATGTTTTAAGGTCGGTTAAATCATCCCAGCCAATAGCAATTATATTTTCTTGGTAGAATTCATCCCAGTAAATACCGTTTTCTCCCGGTGCAAATTTCCAATAATTAATTAACGCATTGTTTTTTCTTTCAACGGTTTCTTTTGAAGCTTTAAGTTTTTCAATTACTTCTCCTATTGTATTAAAATCCTCAAGTGTATTAGATGCCTTATCATTAATATCCCAGCCAGCTAAAATTCCAGCTTCAATTTTTTCTGCGCCAATTTTTAAAAACAACTGATAAGCTTTTCTATGAGAAATCTTATTTTCAGGAAATCCAGCAATCCAACAGTATGATGTACCATAGTTTTGAGGGCCATTAAAATCAACAATGTGACTTTTGTAATTTTTGAGTTTTAATGCCTTTTCAAGTCCATCTACAACTTTATCTAATGCTGAACTTGTTTCATTCTTTATCGGATTTGTGTAAATAAATGGAAAGAAAATACAGTAATTTCTCTTCCAATTTACGAAAGGAGATTTCTTTTTTTGAGGATAATTTTTTAAAGCATTTACTAATATTTCACCATATTTTGAAAAATATTCTTCGTCTTTCTCAATTATCTTCGTCTTAATGTTCTCAACCGTTTCCGAACTAATTTGTGTTCCTTCTTTTAATAAATGAAGTATGTCGAAACGTAATAAATTCACAGGCTGAAATCGAGTTGCAGAAAAGTCTGAACGCACAAAACTGAAATCATTTATCAATCCGTCAATTTCTGCTTTTGATTTTGAATTCAAAGAGTCAAAGAGATATTGTTCACTTTGTTCTAATTTCTTAAGCTCTTTAGCATGTCTTTGAATTATTTCAATTTCTTTCTGCATAATCTTGTTTTTAAAA
>JAFGPR010000265.1 GCA_016936095.1 Ignavibacteriales bacterium
GATTTTGCAACAAATGAAGCAATGGAAAATGAACAGATTGACCTTTCAAAATACTATTTAATAGATTGGTTCGTTGGTGATGAAAGTACCTCTGATATTACATTTTCACCGAAGGAGCAAAAGGTAATTAGTGATTACATAAATTCTGGTGGAAAAATAATTGTATCAGGTGCTGAGATCGGTTGGGATTTAGTTGAAAAGGCAAAACAAAAACAAGATTCATTATTTATTCGCGATGTATTCGGAGCGAAATATTTGGGTGATGATGCTAATACTGATAAAATATTTTTATCTTGGAAAAGTACAATTGGATATATTAACTTCTGTGCAAATTATAATGTTCCTTATCCTGATATTTACTCCCCTCTTGAAGATGGTGATTTGCTTTTTTCTTACGATAACAATTTAGGTGCTGCAATTGAAAAGAAACATTTTAATGGTGGTGTTGCAGTTTTAGTGGGATTTCCTATAGAAGCGATAAAGGATTTTGAAGATCGAAGGAGAGTGCTTGAATTTATTCTGGATCATTTATATAAATAATTTTTGTATTTTTCGATATAGGAAATAGGAATTTGATGTATAATCGAATAAACGCAACAATTAAAAGAGTTGTTTGAAAAATAATTTTAAACCATTTTATTATTAATATAAATTAAATTTTATGATTAAACTGAAAAATAATTTCATTTTTGCTCCTATTAAAACGGGATACAGTGATAAAACTGGTGTTATTACTGAAAAACATCTTAAATTTTATGAAGCAAGAAGTAAATTTATTGGAGCAATTACACCTGAACCATTGTATATCGAAAAAGGATTAAGAGAAATACCAACTCAAATCGGTATCGATAATGACGAAAAAATTTTTGGCTTAAAAAAGTTAACTGATATTATTCACAAATTCGATACGAAAGTAATTGCCCATTTGAACCACCCAGGAAGAATGGCTAATCCCAAAATACCAGGGAACTATTACTACTCATCAACTGACAAAGCTTGTGAATTAGGTGGAGCAATTCCCAAAAGAATGAATATAGATGATATTAAACAAGCTGTAAATTTATTTAAATACTCTGCAATACGCGCAGAAGAGGCAGGTTTTGATATTATTGAGCTTCAATTTGGGCATGGATATCTTATAGCTCAGTTTATTTCATCCAAAGTTAATGACAGAACAGACGAATATGGTGGAAGTTTTGAAAACAGAATAAAATTGGCGTTAGAGGTTTTAGAGGCAGTAAAATCAGCAACCAATTTACCAATTATTGTAAGAATTAGTGGCGACGAAATGATACCCGAAGGTATTAACTTGGATGAAATGATCATGTTTTCAAAAATCTTAAAAGAGAAATCTGTTGAAGCAATCCATGTTTCTGCTGGTACCGTTTGTAGCACTCCTCCCTGGTTTTTTCAACACATGTTTGTTCAAAAAGGAAAAACTTGGGAATTTGCAAAAGAAATAAAGCAGGCAGCAAATATTCCTACTATTTATGTAGGTCAAATAAATTCAAAAGAAGATGTAAAAAATCTTGTTGATAATTACAAAGCCGATTATATTGCAATAGGCAGAGCGCTTGTTGCAGATCCTGAATTTATAGGCAAATATTTAAATGTTGTAGAAGGCAATATTCGTCCATGTCTTGCATGTGTAGAAGGTTGTCTTGGCGGTGTAAAATCGGGACAAGGTCTTCGATGTCTTGTAAATCCAAAAGTAGGAGAAGACAATGGTGTTTTTGAAATAGCTGGAAATTCTAAAAACATTGCGGTTATTGGTGGTGGGCTGGCTGGTATGGAAGCTACCTTAACATTGAATAAAAGAGGACATAAAGTAACACTTTTTGAAAAGAATGAACTTGGAGGACAATTTATCCTAGCTCCTCTTACACCACATAAAAGATCAATGGGTAGATTAATTCCGTTTTATGTTAAAGAACTACACGAGAAAAATATTACTATTATTCACAGAGAAGCTACAAAAAAAGATATAATAAATATTTATGATGAGGTAGTTATTGCAACTGGATCAAAATTTACTGAATTAAAAATTGAAGGATTGAATAATTTTTATTGGGCGGATATATTGCTGAAAGATAATTTACCTAAGAACAAAAAGGTACTGATAATTGGCGGAGGTCTTATCGGAGTTGATATAGCTACAGCATTAATACCTCTTAATAACCAGGTAATCATCGTAAAAAGGACAACAGACTTTGGCGAAAATATGGAGATGATCGCTAAATTACTATCATTAAAAATGATGAAAGAAAAAGGAACTGTTTTCAGTGATTATACACATATTAAAAAAGTGGATGGAAAGACTGTTTATGCTGAAAAAGAAGGTAAAGTTATACAATTTAATGATATAGATATCATTGTTATTTCTACGGGTATGAAAAGCTATAAACCTCTGGCAACTGAATTGAAAAATAGTATTCCTATTCATATTATTGGCGATGCTAAGAAAGTTGGCAATGCTCAGGATGCTATTAAAGATGCTTATGAAACAGCGAGAGAAATATGAAAACAGTTTATAACGGCAATTAAAAATAATGGTTCAAGGACTTGCTATTAAAAGGTAGAAGTAGTAAAAATGTTCGTTGTTAATCAATCACAAATCTTAATTCTTGTATTATTATGTATATTTTTATGTGTTAATTATTATATGCAAAATTCTTATAATCAACATACTACACCTCTAAAATACCTTTAATTAATTTTTCAAATTTTTTCTTTGTCTTATCTGCGGTTTATACTACTTTTTTACATTTAACATTTTCTAATAAATTTTGTATTTTCGCAAAGAAACTTAAAAAACAATTGAAAAGATCTAATGAAACTGAATAAAATATATAATGAAAACTGTTTGTTAACTATGGCTAATATGCCAGGTGATTTTATAGACTTTACATTAACATCACCCCCTTATGATGATCTTAGAAATTATAATGGTTTTGAATTTGAATTTGAAAATATTGTAAAGGAATTATTCAGAGTTACGAAAAAGGGAGGAATAGTGATTTGGGTGATTGGAGATGCAACAAAAGACGGTAGTGAAACCGGAACATCCTTCAGACAAGCATTATATTTTATAAAATGTGGTTTTAATTTGCACGATACAATGATCTATTA
>JAFGPR010000266.1 GCA_016936095.1 Ignavibacteriales bacterium
ATTAGATTAGCGGGTTGGAGTCCCGATAAATCGGGAGTAGCTCGTCGGGCTCATAACCCGAAGGTTCTAGGTTCAAGTCCTAGCCCCACTACAAAATTTAGATAACCTGATTAGTAGTCAGGTTTTTTGATTTATTATCGGCTAATATTCTTGTCTGAAGTTAAATTTTGATTTATAGCCATATTATCTAATATCCAAAACTCTCCAAAATAAAATTCATCCAACATTGTTTACTACATAAAAATGTATTTCGACAAAATAACTTGTCTAAAACACTACATGATAATGTAGTTTTTGACTGAATGATAAAAAATAGTGTAACTAACAAAAAACCAACTCGTCTTTTGTTGTGTAAATAAAAATTTCTAACAAAATTTCAAATAGGAGGAAGCTATGAAAGCTCTATTAAAATCAATTCTTGTTGTTGCGTTATTAACTCTCTGCAATTTCGTCTATGCAGATGATCCTTTAACAGTCGACCCAAATGGTGACTTTTCAAAATTCACCAAGGAACAGCTTGAGACAATCGAAAACAATTTGCTTGCTGGTCTGGAATCAGAAAATTCTGGTTTAAGAATAAGCTGTGCTTATTTTCTCGGTGAAATCAAGTCGGAAAAAGCGTTGATACCTTTAATGGCGATGTTAAGAAATGGTGCTTGCGACGAGGAAAAGATAGTTGCTGCATTGTCGTTGTATAAACTTGATATTGGAAGGGGAGTATATTTAGTCAAAGGTGCATCAAAATTTGCAGATAGCGAAAGAGTAAGAAGAATGTGCGGTATTTTTTATGATGCTTATGTATGGGAACAAAGACATCCTAATACCGATCAAGTCGCTATGGATACTGAACAGGAATACAACGGTTATGTTATTGAGGATTTTCTTGTAGAACAGAATTAATTAAAATCTACCATACATTATTATCTCTACTTGAAAACCCCCAGTATTTGGGGGTTTTCTATTTTTATTTCAAATCTGATACCGCCTTGTAGGAACAAGAGACTCCATATATTAATTTTTTGTAACCCAATAATTTAGAAATAAGATTTTATGCCTTCTAACAAAGCAAGAATCATTAAAATGATATTTAAAATATAGTTTGACTTCATAAAAATTATTTTTAATATATATGCAATATTCCTTGCAAATTTTAAAATAGTTTTCATAAATTTGACCTTTAATTTTTATGAATTTCTATATTATTTATTCAACGAAGAGATTGTAGTATTTTTTCAATAAAAAAGGAAAAAAAGAATGAAAAAATTGTTTATCCCAATTTTGACAATCTTGCTTTCATCTTCCATCTTTTCCCAAAGCACTCCAGAAACTGTAACAACTGACGAATTCGGAATTAAATTTTCGGGTTTTGTTAAAACCGACGTAATGTTTGATACCCGTCAGGTGGTTTCAATCCGCGAAGGACATTTTCTACTTTATCCGAGCAATGAAGATTTAGATGTCAACAATGAAGACATCAACAAGAAAACGAGTTTAAATATGTTGTCCATTCAGACAAGATTGACAGGCAACATAACAGGACCTGAGGCATTTGGAGCAAAGACAAGCGGAATGCTGGAAGGTGCTTTCTTCGGTCATTCGGATGGTGATATTAATGGATTCAGATTACGTCATGCTTATGTTAAACTCGATTGGACAAATACATCTTTATTGATTGGTCAATATTGGCATCCAATGTTTATTACAGAGGTTTTCCCGGGCGTTGTTTCTTTTAACACCGGTGTTCCATTCCAACCATTTTCAAGAAATCCGCAAATTCGATTGACACAAAAATTTGATGATATTTTTGTTTCGTTTACTGCTGCTTCACAAAGAGATTTCTCAAGCATGGGACCTCTGGGGACGTCATCAATTTATTTAAGATATTCGAGTATTCCAATTCTTGATTTAAATTTCAAATATAAAACCGATAAATTAGTATTAGGTGTTGGTGGCAATTACAAATCCTTAATGCCGAGAATAGAAACAACATTGGACAATAAAACTGATAAAAAGATTAACAGTTTTTCCGGAATGGCATTTGGTAAATATTCAAGTGATGATTTTACATTTAAGATAGAAGGAATTTATGGTGGTAATCTGACCGATTTGACAATGCTTGGAGGATATGCAGTAAAATCTATTAATGCTACTACCGGTATTGAAGAATATACTGAAATTCAAACATTTTCAGCCTGGAGCGAAATAGTTTATGGTGGAGCCGTTAAGTTTGGTTTGTTTTTGGGATATACAAAAAATCTTGGTGCAAAGGATGAAATTATTGGTGCCTCATATACGAGAGGAAATAATATAGATAATGTATTAAGACTTGCACCAAGGTTAGAATACAGAAATGGTAATGCACAATTTGCAGGAGAAGTTGAATATACATCAGCAGGTTATGGAACAATAGATTCGAAAGGTAAAGTAACAGATGCGGAAAGTATAGCAAATATTCGTTTCCTATTTGCAGCATATTTATTCTTTTAAGAATTAATTAACTGATTAATAAAAGTAAATCTTCATCAAAGAGGTAAAGATGACACAAAACAATGAACAACTTGAAGTAAATTTCTTCAAGTCCGTCGATAAGCATTTCAAAGCAAATCGAAAATTGATTCTTACTCTCGCAATTATTTGGGCAGTTGCTGTTTTCGGATTTCAATTTCTTTTGATGGCACTCGAAGAACCAACACCAGAAAAAAGTTATTCAGTTTTCCAATCAGTGTGGGAAGATATGCAAAACGAAAATGCGACTTTTGAATCGAAAAAAGATTTTGCTATTACAACATTACTTGTTTTAGGAAAAAATGTTGTTTTAAATCCAGAGCATAAACCAATTCTAAAAGAAAGTTTCAGTTGGGCAATATACTCTATGCAACCAGATTCAATAAAATATTTATTTAATTCAGAACCCTCCGTTGAATCAATAAATCAAACAATTTCATCACTTGAACTAGATGAAGATGGTTTAGATAAAATTTTAAGAGATTTAATTCCTTCCTCTCTTATTGCTGTAAATTCTGAAAATTTGAGTGATAATTGCAAAGAACAAATTCCGTCAATAATGAGTTTGTATTTAATACATAATCAATCGGAATTGACAAATTTTACATTTTTGGGATTTCCATTTCATTACTGGTATACTGCACAATTCTTATTAATAATGTTTGTTATACTTTGCCTTATATACGCAGTACTAATTGAGAAAATAAATAAAAAACACGATTTCGTAGAAGAGACATAAAAAATTCATTGGAGGATAATGTGAGTACTCTTAAAAAAATCTTTTTAATATTGATTTCAAGTTTAATATTCAATAATATATTTTATGCACAGTCTGCAACTCAATTGGAAGGTGATTTCAAGGTTGGGCCTGCGATAATATTGATTTTAATGTTGCTACTTTTTATAATAGTTGGAATTTTCAATCGTGCAAAAGATACATCTACATACTGGGCAGCAGGAAGAAAAATCTCACCTGTTGGTGCTGGTATGGCAATCGCATCGAATTGGATGAGCGCAGCTTCTTTTCTTGGTATGGCTGCAATTATGTATACTACTGGTTATCACGGTTTATCTTATGTCGTCGGTTGGACTGGTGGTTATGTACTTTTACTTATTTTAATGGCGGGACAAATCCGTCGTTATGGAAAATATACCGCTGCTGATTTTATCGGAGATAGATATTATTCTCAGGGTTTACGAGGTTTTGGTGCTGGTGTTGCAATTTTTATTTCATTTTCTTATTGTGTCGGGCAGTTTGCCGGTATCGGTTTAATGTTCAAATGGATACTAGGAATTGATTATGTAACTGCAGTTATTATTGGTGCATCGGTTGTTTTAGCATATACTCTTATTTCTGGTATGTTAGGTGTTACAAAAAATATGCAGATTCAATATGTTATAATTATTGTTTCATTTTTAATACCTCTTTTTATCTTAGCATATAAGTTTGGTTATTTCTTCTGGTTACCTCAAGTAGGTTACGGTGAACTAGTTTCTGATATTGTTAATGGTCTAGCGCCCGGAAAAGGTATAACTGCATTAGGTCATGATTTATCAATTTTACCATCGCCGGAGTTTGCGATGCCGTGGGATCCTGCCACTGGCCAAACTGCGTTTCAATGGATTGCTATTTGTTTTTCATTAATGATAGGTACGGCTGGCTTACCTCATGTTATTCAGAGATTTTATGTTGTTCCTCGTGCAAGGGATGCAAGATGGTCGGTTGTTTGGGGTTTGTTTTTTATTTGCTTGCTTTATTGGAGTGCACCGGTATATTCTGCATTCGGAAAAGTTTTATCCTCAAATCCCGAGGTAGGCACACTTGCCTCAGATGCTATTGTAGTATATACAGCACAACTTGGAGATGTATTTCCATTGATTGTTGGATTACTTGCGGCGGGAGCGATTTCTGCAGCATTTTCAACTGTGTCGGGTTTGCTTGTTGCAGGTGCATCTGCATTCTCACATGATATTTATTATCGGGTTATTAATCCACAAGCTACTGAGAAAAAGCAAATGTTGATGGCAAGAGTAGGAACTATCCTTATGGCTGCTGCTGTTGCAATAGTTGCTCTTCTTAATCTTGGACTTATTGCCCAATTAGTCGCCGTTGCGTTCTCTCTTGCAGGATGTACTATTTTCCCATTATTCTTACTGGGCATTTGGTGGAGTGGCTCAAATAGGTCAGGTGCATGGGCTGGTTTAATTGCTGGTTCAACAGTCTCTGTTATTGCACTTGTCTATTTCATCGTCGGTAAATTTGGTGGTTCCTTGCCGGCACAGGAATTTTTTAATTATTACTTAAATGCTTGGTATTTTGCAATCTTTGGTGCTCCAATTGCTATTATTACAAATATTGTTGTATCAAAGATGTCAAAGAATAAAACACCAGTCGAGATCCAGAAATTTCTTGCAGAAAAAGTTCATAATTATAAATCGAAATAAATTTGCAAAGCCCTATCTTTGATGGGGCTTTAATTTTTGTATTATATTTTATGACTTTTTTTTAAACTTAGAAATCCATTTATTTATCGTGAAAGATTAACTAATTTTAGTTATTTTTGAATTGTAATATTCAATATAAATTGAATTTGAAATGAAAATCTCAGGTGAAAAAATAAATTTTTTTGCAAGAATAATTTTACCCACACTTCTTGCTTTTTTACTTTTCTCGATTGCAATTTTTGTAATTATTATTCCTAATGTCGAACAAAATCTCTTGGATAAGAAAAGAGAATTAATCAAGGAATTAACTAATTCCTCTTGGAGTATATTAAATAATTTAAACGAAGAAGTTAATAATGGTAATATTTCTATTGAGAAAGCCAAAGAGGAAGCAATTGGTATAATTGAACATTTGAGATATGGTAGTGAGAGAAAAGATTATTTTTGGATCACCGATTTTCACCCAAATATGATAATTCATCCATATCGGACAGATTTGAACAATACCGATTTATCTGATTATCGAGATCCTCATGGTAAGAAATTATTTGTTGAATTTGTCAAAGTAGTTAAAACTGAAGGCGAAGGTTTTGTTGATTATATGTGGCAGTGGAAAGATGATACAACACGCATTGTTCCTAAACTTTCTTATGTAAAAAGTTTTACTCCTTGGAGTTGGATTATTGGTACGGGGATTTATATTGAAGACGTGAAAGAGGAAATTGCTTCGCTTACAGGTAGTTTGGTTTATATTTCACTTGGTATTCTTTTAGTTCTTGGTTTGATTTTAGCATACATAAGTACGAGCAGTTTAAGGATAGAAAAATCAAGACAGAAAATTTATACTGCTCTACAAGAATCAGAAGCTAGATATAAATTGCTGGTAGAGGCATCAACAGAAGGATTGGTACTGTTTCTCGATTCGAAATTTGTTTATGCAAATCAGACTTTACTGAAAATGCTCGGATATAATAAAGATATAAATCTTGAGGATATTCTATGTGATTGGAAAAAAGATGCGACAAGTGGGGCTGAATATTTTCGCAAGTTAAAGAATAATGAGGTTGTTAATAATAAATTCGAAGCACAACTAAGAAAGAAAGATGGTAGTTTATTGAATGTAATTTTATATTCATCTGATATTACTCTTAATCAAAGTAAGGGTTATTCAATTATTGTAAGAGATGTAACATATAATTTAGAATCAGGAACTGAGTTAAGTGAAATAAATCAAAATATAAGTTCATTATTAAATTCAAACCAAATGGGTTTATTCAGGACAACACTTGGGAGAAACGGAAGATTTATTGATGTTAACAATTCAGTATTGGAAATTTTGAGCTACAAAGACAAGAATGAATTATTTCAGAAGAATTTATTTGATTTTTTCCCTGATAGTATAAGAAGAAAAGAACTTTTTCAAAAATTAGCTGATGAAAAAAAACTTAAAGATTTTATTATCAATATAAAAAGAAAAGATAATAAAGTATTTACTTCTTCTGTTACGGCTACAATAGTCGAAGACGAAAATGGTGAGCCGAAATATTGCGATGGAATAATTGAAGATGTCACTCAGCGAAAAATAGTACAAGACGAAAGAGAAAATATAATCCAAGATTTACAGAACTCCCTCCGTATGTTAAATGAGCCAGTTAAGTATTTTATCCAAGAAATTAAATCTTGCGATATGAATTTATCTATTGAGCACGTTGCAAAAATAATGACTGAAAAAAATTGCGATGCAATCCTTTTACAGACTGCTCATTCTAATTACATTGGCATAATTACGGATAAAGATCTGAGGAAAAGAGCAATTGCTGATAAATTAGATTTGTCTAAACCGATTCACACAATTATGAGTGCACCCATTATTTCAATTGGTGAAAATGATTCAGTCCTTAATGCTTTGTACATTTTACAAAAAAAGAAAATTGAACATATTGTGGTTAAGAAAATATCAAGAGAGATTTTAGGTTTTATTAGTCTTAGTAATTTACTGGAAGCAATAAGCAATTCAATGAACTACATTTTATTTGAAATAGAAAAAGTAAAAACAAAAAATGATTTAATTCAAATTAAAAATAAAATTCCACGAATTATAAAATCGCTTATTGATGGTGGAGCAAGAATTAAGAATACAACGAAAACAATTACAGATATATTTAATGCTCTTGCAATTAAAATAACAAATTTAGCAATTGAAGAATTAGGACCCCCCCCAGTTGATTTTGCTTTTATCGCTCTTGGCAGTGCAGGAAGAAATGAACTGATGCTTACTTCCGATCAAGACAATGCATTAATTTATGAAAATGTTAAACCTGAGATAGAACCTGAAGTGAAAAAATATTTTGATAAATTATCAATGAAAATTTGTGATGGATTAAATGAATGTGGCTATGATTATTGCAACGGTGAGGCAATGGCAAAAAACCCTCGTTGGACACAGTCACTATCAACCTGGAAAAATAATTTTCATACTTGGATTGTAAATTCCAACCCTCAAGATTTGATTGACTTAAGTATCTTCTTCGATTTTCGATGTGTTGTTGGTAAATGTGAATTAGCAGATGAATTAAGGAATTATATATTTATAATATCTGAAGGGCAGGCTGGATTTTATCAGCACTTGGCAAAAAATTGTTTGCAGCATAAACCACCTGTTGGTTTTCTTGGTAAAATTGTATTGGAATCAAAGGGCGAGCATCCCGAAACATTTGATATTAAAAATGCAACAGTACCAATTGTTGATTTTTCAAGATTGCATTCACTAAAAAACAAAATTGCGAACACCAACACATTTGAAAGATTAGAGGAACTAAATAGAATAGGTATCCTCAATAAATCAAGTTATGAGGAATTACTAGACGCTTATCGCACTCTGACAAAATTTAGATTTAGACATCACTCAGCGGCAATTTCAAGTGGATTGGAGCCAAATAATTTTATTAATCCAAGCCAACTCACGGAATTAGAAATAACAACATTAAAGAGTATTTTTTCATACTTAGTTGCATTACAAAAAAAGTTGAGTTATGATTTTAGTGGTGATGCTCTTTGATTTGCTGAAAATATTCTCTTATTAATTCTGCTGATTTATGTGGTTCAACGTTTCTGCATTCACTAATAAATAAACCTTTGAAATCTATCTCTATTATTTTTTTTGCAAAGTTTAACCAAGGTACAGTTCCTTCACCTACTTGCTTATGTTCATCACTTAAACCATTGTTATCATGATAGTGAATACAATCTAATTTATCTTGAAGAGCAAATAAAAATTTTAAAACTCCCTCTCCGCAATTAGCGTGCCCTGTATCTAGACAGAATTTAAGAAATTTAGACTCAACTTGAGAAAAAATAAATTTGAAATCATCAATTTTATCACCCAGCAGATAATGATCAGCGGATTCATTAACGGGGATAAGATTTTCCAAGCATATTACAACTTTATTTTCTTCACAAAAATCCAGCACTGTTAAAAGGAATTTTACAAATTTTTCTAATGCTTTTCTTCTACTTAAATGTTCAACGGGATACCATTCAAATCTACCTATATGTGCAATTATGTGTGTTGCTTTGATATTTTTTGCTAATAATATACTTTCTCTTAAATGAAGAATTTTAGGATTTTTTCTAAATGTAAAAGCATTTGCTTCATCAAGTGAAAATGGAAGATGAAGGCTAAGTTTTATGTTTGTTTCTTTAGCAAGTTTATTTATTTTTCTTACTCTTTTCTTATCGAAACGAGCAAGTTCTGAATAATCTTTTTCTAAATTAATCTCTATATGTTTTAGTTTATGCTCAAAGGCATAGTCAAAATAATCTTCAGGTTTTTCGTTATATACTGTAAAACCAATTTTTCTAGGAAAATGATTCATAAAAGTTTTGCATATTTTAATTAATGCAAATATAAGAAAAATATTAATTACAATAATTTAATAGACAATAAAGTGATTAAAATTTAACTCCAATTTTATTATATTTGCACTCAAAAATTAGTGAGGAATTTTGAATTCAAGAGAAATAAGACAACAATTTTTAGAATTTTTTAAAAGCAAAGAGCACAAAATAGTTCAAAGCTCACCAGTGGTTCCATTTGACGATCCTACATTATTATTTACAAATGCGGGAATGAATCAATTTAAGGATGTATTTCTGGGAAAAGGTACAAGAGATTATACTCGTGCAGCAGATACACAAAAATGCATACGTGTAAGTGGAAAGCACAATGACCTTGAAGAAGTTGGACACGATACTTATCATCATACTTTCTTTGAGATGTTGGGTAATTGGTCTTTCGGTGATTATTACAAGGAAGAAGCAATTACTTGGGCTTGGGAATTATTAACAGAAATATGGAAAATGCCAAAGGAGAGACTTTGGGCTACAGTTTATAAAACCGATGATGAAGCATTTGAAATCTGGAAAACAAAAACCGATATAAATCCAAATCACATTTTGCGTTTTGGAGAGAAAGATAATTTCTGGGAAATGGGAGAAACAGGTCCGTGCGGTCCTTGTTCAGAAATTCATATAAATTTAACCGAGGATCTGGAAAATAAAAATTTAGTAAATGTAGGAACGGCTGATTGTATCGAGATCTGGAATTTGGTTTTCATTCAATATAACCGTGATTTAAAAGGTAAACTTCACGAATTGCCACAAAAACACGTTGATACTGGAATGGGTTTTGAGCGATTGTGTGCAATATTGCAAAACAATCCACCGAGTTCGGATAATTATTCAACGGATGTTTTTTCACCGATTATCAAAAAGATTTCTGAACTTTCAAATTGCGAGTATAATCAGGAAAGCAAAGTAGCAATGCAGGTTATTGCTGACCATATAAGAAGCTTAACGTTTGCAATTGCTGATGGAGCTGTACCAAGCAATGAGGGAAGGGGATATGTATTACGCAGAATTTTAAGAAGAGCTGCAAGATATGGAAGAAATTTAAATTTACATGAACCATTTTTATTCAAGTTAGTTGATGTTCTCGTAAAAAATATGGGTGATGTTTTTCCAGAGATAAAAAATAATCAAGCAACGATTGAAAAAATTATAAAAGCAGAAGAAGTGAGTTTCAATGCTACTCTTGATAGGGGAATTGATCTATTTGATAAATTAACTAATAGATTAATATCTGAGAATAAAAAAATTATCAGCGGGGATGATATATTTTTATTATTTGATACTTTTGGATTTCCAGTTGATTTGATAAATGTAATGGCTCAAGAAAAAGGTATTACTCTTGACGAAAAGAGATTTAATGAATTGATGGATAAACAAAAAGAAAAAGCGCGTAAGTCATCAAAGATGAAAAACCAAACAGAAGAAATCGATATCCATTCTTTGGAAGATTTTGATATAAGCGAGAATGTTGAACAGGAATTTCTTGGTTATGATACATTAGAAAGTTCAACAAAAATTATTGGAAATAAATCTGATGAGAAATTTTCATATTTGATATTTGATAAAACTCCGTTTTATGCTGAGGGAGGTGGACAAATTGGTGATACAGGCGAGGTGATAATAAAAGGGAATGTTTTGAGAATTGTTAATTGTATAAAAGTCGAAGATAAATTTGTTCATATTGCTGAAAATGAGAAACAAATTCAAATTAAAAATAATACAGAATCAATATTAAAAGTTGATCGAAACAGAAGATGGGACGTAATGAGAAATCATTCTGCCACACATTTTCTGCATAAAGCACTGCGTGAGGTTCTCGGTGCTCACGTTCAGCAATCTGGCTCGTATGTCGGTCCTGACAGATTACGGTTTGATTTTACACATTTCGAAAAACCGAAAGATGAAGAGATAGAAGAAATTGAACAAATTATAAATGAAAAAATCCGTGAGAATTTGGAATTAAATCATTTACGGGGTATTCCTTTTGACGAGGCAAAAAAAATGGGTGCGTTAATGTTCTTCGGGGACAAGTATGGCGAGAAAGTTAATGTGGTTAAATTTGGTGATTACACTTTGGAGTTTTGCGGTGGCACTCATGTTAAAAATAGTTCTCAGATTGGAATGTTAAAAATAATTTCTGAATCGTCAATTGCCGCAGGGATGAGAAGAATTGAAGCAGTTACCGGACGAGGTGTAGAAGAATATATAAAAGTGCAGAATGAGAAAATTAA
>JAFGPR010000267.1 GCA_016936095.1 Ignavibacteriales bacterium
GAAACGGCGGACACCGCCGTCAATTTTCTCTCGCTTTCAGCGGGATTCCCTGCCTTCTCGTCAGAAAGGTCAGGGGGCGCTTTTATTATTAGATTTTTGAAAAAACCTACCCACACATTTTTTGTCACAGTTTTTGAGACTCCAACCCTTCTATGAACATTACCGTCCTCGTACCTGCGGTCGGCAAAGAGCATCCTGACTCCCTTGTCAAAAACTCCACCAAAAAATATTTTCCAACTTCGTTCTAATGTACACCAGTAACATTGGGCGGACAATAGCAGTAATGATTTTAATTTATGATAGAGCCCCACCCACATCATAATCATTCTTTAAAAAATTGAAGTTTCTTAATGTCATATAACATTCCTTTGCTATAGGGAAAAGGTTTTTTCCTAAAGGTTCAATAGGAAAACTTAAACATTTACTCAGTTCGGTAACATATAATCCCATCCATGAATCGCTCATGTTTTCCTGACTTATTCCCATCAGATTGACCACTATGTTCAATAAACCCAAATCGAAGTAAACCTCAATATCAAATTTTCTTAAGACAGCTATATTTTGATCAATCCGCATTACTTCTATAAAAATCAGAAAATAAGCTCTTTAAAGTTCATGATTTCTTTCTTTTAGGTATTGGATAAGGTTTTGATTCTTTCAGTTTATCTGATAGCTCCTTATTCAATTTATGATTGTATTTAACTAACAATTCATTTTGTATTTTTACTAATTGGATATACTCACCGTGTGTATTTGAATTTTCAAGTTTAGCCAATACTATTTTTTCTAAATCGGACTTTATATAATGTATAATAATATATAAATATATCTAATTATAATACAAATATATACTATAATATAATATTTTACAATACATTTTAATATTGTACTTTAACAATGATATTTTTCTATATGAATTTTCAATGTATTTCATTAAAATTCAATAATATATTTTGTTATTAAAACCTGATATATTCGCATGAATCGGATTAAAGAAGTGCTTAAGGAACAGGGTAGAACACAAACCTGGCTATCAGAGAAGATTGGGAAAAGCTACGTTGTTGTGACTAACTATTGTAACAATAAAGCACAGCCAAGTATTGAAGTTTTGACAAGGATTGCAGAAGTTTTAGATATAGATGTAAGAGAATTATTAATATCAACAAAATGATATATTTTTATTATGAGTGTATTCCCAGAATTTGATAATGTAATATTGATTGTTGGTGAAATTGCATCTGGTAAAACAACCATTTCACAAAATATAGCCTCAAGTTTAAATTATTCATACATTTCCATAAGTGATTATTTAAAGGATACTCTCAAAAAAAAGGGCAAAGATATTAACCGACAAAACCTACAATCAATAGGTGAAAAACTATTTAAAGAAAAAGGTGAAGAATATATTATCCTTGGTACTTTAGAAATAATCAAGAATAGGTCAACAAATTGTGTTATTGATGGCATAAGATATATGGAAGGAGTAAAAATCTTAAAAGACCATTACGGAAATAAATGCATACTAGTTTTCATAGATAAGTCGGAAGAATTAAGAAGAAAGAGGTTTATTGATAGAGCTGATGGTGATAAATGGGAAAATATTACGAAATCTTTTACTGAAGCTAATATTACGAAATTAAAGCCTTTATCAGATATTATAATTTCTGGTGATATTCCATCTGAGCAAATTTCTTTAGATATTGTAAGGTACTTAGCATCTATTAGAAAATTGATGAGTTATGATTTTCAAGATTATATGTTTGAGAAAAAGAATGATTTGAGGGTTATTTGCTTTGGTCAACTTACAGAAGACCACTATTGCTTTGTGGAAAGGATGCCTCCTAATAATCAATTCGCAAATGTTACAAAGGAGATCATTACTTATGGAGGAAATGCAGCAAATTCTGCATATTGTTTCGCTAAACTTGGATGTAATACAAGTTTGTATTCTCAAACAAGTGAGTATTATCCAGTTAAATTATTCAATATGCTCAAGAAAGATTCTGTAAATACAGGCCTTATTGATAAAAGGCTTAAAAGTCATCCAAAGTGCTTTATGTATTTCAAAGATGAAAAAAGTAGTAATTTCTATCATTTTGACGATAAATATAATAATGTTAAAATAGATATTAATTTATCTTTTTATAATATCATTTTAATATCAGGAACAGTTGAAATTACTGAGATTGCGTTTGATATTATTGAATCTCAAAATGTAAAAGCTTTAGTATGTTGGAGCCCTGGATACGAAACAAGATTCTTACCCTTTCAATTAATTAAAAGAATAATCAACTTTGTAAACGTATTAATTGTAAATGAATTTGAATATTCTTTTCTTACAAATCTTTTCAACAAAAAAATAGAAGGAAAAAATCTTAAAGTAATAGTAAAAACGTTAGGCGATAGGGGTTCTATTTTAATATCAGAAAAATATACCATAAAAATGCCCTCTTTGAATATGAAAGTGAAAAACACATATGGAGCAGGTGATTTTTTTGCAGCGGCACTTACATATAGTTTTTATTTAGAACAAGATGCTATTAATTCATTGGAATTCGCAACGAAAATGACGTATTATCCCCTTAATTCTTGGTCAAGTAGATAAATAATTATGAATAAAAAAGACGACACTATTCAAAATGTGGTAATTGGAATTTTTGGAACACCTATTAATAGATGGATTAATAATTTTAGTTTAAAGGATGGTGGTGCTTCCTTATTCACAAATGGAACACTATGCGTATCTATTTCAGAAGAAAGATTAACTAAACATAAGCACTCAACAGGTTTTGAGAATGCCATAGCATATTGTTTGGAATATTCAGGATTTAAAGAAGATGATATTGATTCAATTGTTCTAAGTAATTGTTGCGATTCTCCATTTATTTTAAATGGTTCATTACAAGGCATATTAGCAAGGAATTATACTAAAGTAAAAATAGTACCTTCTCATCATTACTCACATGCACTTTTAGCTGCTATTCAATCAGGATTCAATGAAAGCTTGATTATTGTAGCTGATAATGAGGGAAATTTATTAGGAAATGTAACAGACTATAAAAACTACTGGAATAACTCTTTAGAACGTGTCTCCTTTTATTTGTATAAAAACGAAAAACTAACTCTTATAGATAGGGACTGTTTTGAATCTGATAATATAGGCCTTGGCGATGCATATCATTATTTTACCCATTATTTAGGATGGAATTCTTATACTCAAGCGGGTAGAGTAATGGGGCTTTCTGCTTATGGAGACAAAAATAAATATGAGTCACCCATCTGGATTTTAGATGATAACAATAAAATAAATACCTTAATCCCAAATAATAGAATAAATAAAATAAATACAATTGAGGAATTTGGATTAAAATATTACAAATCATTTCCCAAATCGAGAAATTACTCTGATGCTATTACACAAGAACATATGAATGTGGCTAGTTGGGTGCAAAATGAGCTTGAGAATATTTTATCAAAAAAAATTAGTTTGCTAATTGAAAAAACTAAGGTTAATAATATTTGTATTTCAGGTGGAATTGGATATAACTGTTTGGCAAATAGAGTAATATATGACCTTCTTGAAGTAGAAAACATTTTTATTCCTTATGCCCCAGGGGATGAGGGTCAACCACTAGGTAATGCATTGTTTAATTTACTCCATGAGAATAGATATACTGAAATTTCAATAGGGAATAGTCCATTTCTAGGCAAAAACTATTCAGATAATGAAATATTAGCAGCATTAAGAAAAGAAAAAGGGATTAAATACACGCATTATAAAAACATTTTTTCAATAACTGCTTCTTTGTTGGTAGAACAAAAGATTATTGGTTGGTTTCAAGGTAGGTCTGAGATGGGGAGTAGAGCTTTAGGTAATAGGTCTATTTTAGCCGATCCTAGAAGTTTTGAAATGAAAGAAAAGGTAAATAAGATAAAGGGTAGAGAATGGTTTAGACCTGTAGCACCAAGCATTCTTGAAGAATTTCAAAATGAGTATTTTGATTTAGATTTATATGTTCCATATATGAATATCGTTGCAAATGCTTTACCTAAAACTAAATTAATTGCACCAGCGATTGTTCATAATGATAATACATCTCGAATACAAACAGTAAGGAAAACTGATAACAAAATATTTTATGACTTGATTGCTACATTTTACAGTTTAACTAAAGTTCCAATAATAATTAATACTTCTTTCAATAAAAATGGCTCTCCAATTGTGGAGAGTCCAGCTGATGCAATAGAGGCATTTAATCAGATGAATTTAGACGTACTTGTTATGAATAATTTTTTAATTACAAAATAAAATGAATATAGTTAAAAGATTAACGAAAAAATACTATGATAAAATATTTGAGTTCTTTAGTAAACATAGAATTGAAATCTTAAATAGAGATGTATATAATAATTGGATAGAAAATATTAAGGAACTCCAGTCTAATTTACGAGATTACTTTGTTAAAAAATATGAATTCTTTGTTTCAGGAGGTTTTGATGAATCTCGAGAATTAATAGTAGAGGGTGGCGCTGTACTAAAAAATTGCGGTAATAATTCAGCTGAAGTTAAAAGCATCGTATTTCTTAAAAATGAAAAAGGTTTGATTAATAAAACATATTTGAAAGACTTAATAAAGGAAATCGAAATGTATTGTGCTGAATCTGGAATCAAGACTATTGATTTTTATACCAACTCAAGAAATGGAACATGCTCATATTTTCTAGATTACCCAAGCCATTATTTTATGTTATTCAAAAGAAGGATTGATAATGAAGAAAATTATGAATATGTTTTTCGTCGAAAAATACTTGTAGATTATACAGGTGATACAACAAATCTAAGAGACTTAGCCCTATGGTTTTTAGATTCAGTTTTCTTACCTTACCCTAATTTAGAAATTTCATCAAATGAATTAAGTATAAAAGACATATATGCTAACAAGGAAATAGCCTCCTTTATCAGTTCATCAAAATATCAAACAGGTTTGTTTACAGATAATTATATTGAGATTCCTTTTTCTATTGCAAGTAAATCAGTATCCTATGAAATTAAATCATACACGATAATTGAATTAGTGGCTTTTGTAATTAATGTAAGTATTGCGAGGGATGAATTGTCTGAACTTGTAGATAAGATAAAGAAACTCAAAACAGATAAAATTTTATTATTCTCAATAGACAAATTTGATGAATTATCAGATACGAGAATAAAATATATTAATTGGGAGACCATTACTTCTCAGGTTAAACATATTCATAAGCAATATTTAGTTAATCATGGATGATTATTTATTAAAACTAAAATTTCTTAAACCTGAAAATTGGCATAATATTTCGGGTTTAATAGCAGAAATTGATAAAGAAAATTTCTACTACTTTCTAGAGGATGTCAAGTTTGAAAAGTATTTCGTTTTTTTTAAGGATATTAATGGCGGTGAATATCTAAAAAAGGGGGATTATATATTTTTGTTCGTATGGGACTATTATGTTGGTTCCAAACAGGATTCACCTGGTATTTTAGGTTATTTTACTATAAACAACATTGAATATCTAAAAAATACTGATGCATGGAGATATGGAGATGAAAGACATTCTACTTTCAATGATACAAATTTTTTTAACAAATACTTTCAACAAGATTATATCTTAAGGTTTGAATTTTCTGAACTACATTATGTTAAATCTTCTTTTCATAAAAATGATTCGTATATAATTAGTTATAAAGAATTATTAATTAAATATCTTGATGTTGCTACGAGTTTATCAGAAAAAGTGAAAGAAAGTATATCCTTCGATAAAATTGGTAATACTTATATTCCAAAGGATATATGCGAAAAATTTATTGAAATAATTAATAAATCAAATGCTAGTAGAAAAGTAAGTGATGGACCTGCTGATATTTTTACAGATGAGTTCGAAGAAGTTAAAGAAAATGAACCTAAAAATGAAGCAACCAAAGAAATAAATAAGATTAGAAATGAAAAATTCGAATTATTAAAAAAAGTTACAAAAAAATGAATCATCAAATACCTTAAGAAAGATTAATATTAATAAAAGATTAATAAAGAAAAAGATGTAAACACTTTTATAAATGATTTACACAAGAGAAAAGAACGTATTGAATTGCAATATGCCTTGCACTAATTGTATTGATAAAAGATTGATTGATGTCATAAAAGAAAGTCTTGATTTAAATTTATCCCATTTTCAATTTGGATTTAAAAATGCATACGAAATATCAAAGTTTTTTTCAGAAGATACACGCTCTTATCATTTCCCTGCTTTAGAATGTGTTGGTAATAATCCCAGTATAGCTATACTGGGAATTACAAAAGGTATTACACAGGTAGAGTTATCTCTAAAACTTTTATCTGAGACTTTAAACAATACAAAAGATATTAGTTCAAAAGAACTTGCAAGCATTATAAATCACACATCTATTCATGCTGTATTTGCAGGAAATCAAATGAGAAGACATATAAGTTATTTATTTGATAAAATTTATCTCTGGAAAAATTTAAAAATAAATTATAACGCTTCAAATCCAGAAAAAAATGTAGATGAAATTATAGGTGTCCCAGGTGGAATTACACATGAAAGCTTTTATTTTGCATCATTTATTAAATGCGCACTATTAACAAATAAAGGAAACTCTGATGCTCCATCATTAAAAGAAATATCTAATTTGAATGGAGCTAAAAAATGTCTTGAACGTAACTTATTGCCCCCATTTCATTTATATAAAAATATGAAGCTAATAATCACTTTTGGAAAGACTAGTTTTGATATTGTCAATAATCTTATGGTAGGTGATAAATTAATAATTGAGCATTTTAATAAACTTAAGATTATTCCAATATTCCTACCTCATCCAAGTGGGGCTAATACTGCAAATCTTATAAAATATGTTGATAATAAACTTCATTTATCTTGGATTACTACATTAAATGAAGCACGTAAAATAATTGAAAATTACTTACAATGAATTTTACAGATTCATTACAATCCTTGGCTACTGGCCAAAAACAGATTTATGAAGTAATACAGTTATGGAACTATAAGGATAAATCTAAGGCCGATGACATAGAATCTGCAATTATTAGAGGAATCCAGAGAGCCTGTGCAAAAAGCGGAATTCACTTAGAGAAGTATCCAGTTTTTATGCCTTTTCGTGATAGCGACGAAGAAGATATTGTTATTGAAGATAAGGGGAAGTTTATTTATGATGCAGATATTGAACGTCTCAATTATAAAACCTTTGGTTTAATGGGTTTTAGTGATGGTTTAGCAAAAGATTCGGGGGCATTTTTTGAATTTGGTAGAGGAGTTTCATTAAACCTTCCAACTATATTATTTGTTTCTGATTTTTTTTATTTCTCAAATAGATATAAAGATTGGGATACAAGGAATAAAGAAATATTGACATATTATGTTGACCCAATAATCCAAGCTAGCTTAGGCAAGGTTCTAGTATCTAATGAATTACCTGTAGTTTATAAAACATTGTTAAGCAATTCTGATGTATTTGATTTGCATATTAAAAAAAAGAAGCAGTTTATAGGAAGATTGAATAAAGGCTTTGAAATTTTAATTTCGAAGATAGAAAATATCACTTCCTCTTTTGTCTTAAATCCTCAAAATTTCATTATACCTATCCCACCCAGAAATGTTACAGATAAATATGTTTATTTAGAATTTGAAGGCATTTCTGAGTGGCAAAACGAGAAGATGGCTTATATATCAAAACAACTAAATAAATACAATATTGAGGTTAAGATACCAGATAGATTCAAAACTGAAAAACAGATCCAATATAATAATAGATATGGTCAAGAAGCTTTAAAATATTTGGGATTGCATGATTTTGAAAAAGCCATCAATGCATCATTAATTGTAACGTGTGCAGAAGGATGGGATATATCGATTGGACCAGCTTATGTACATGGAATTGCTAGTGGATATAATATTCCAACGATTTTATATTGTTCAAATAATCGACAATTCAACGCAAAAGGTGGTACAGAAACAATTGTAAATTTGATGATTGAGTATTCTTCAGATAAAATAGTCTCATCTACTAATGAACTTATTGATACTATTATAAGTATTTTTTAATATATAGAGTTTTATTCAACTAATGAAAGAAAAAAAATGGACTACTCTGATAAAATTATACTTGACTACCTAAAAGAGATTCTTAATATTATAAAAGGTTCTAACATAAAGGATTACATACTTATTATTCTTGGTGGTATCATTGGCCTTTTTAGTTCATTGCTAGTATTTAAATTGACTGCAAAAACTAAATATAATGAAACTTTAATGAATTTATTAATTGATATTAGCATTTTAACAGAAGAAATTAGACATAATGCTTTTGCCATTAGAGAAGAAGGTTATAAATATAAATATTTTATGAAAGAAGCTGAGTTGAAAAATTCTATCGGAGAAAGTATCGATAATTATAGTGGGATTATTTTAAAAACGTCTGATATTATTGATATTAGGTTAAAAGATAGAGAATTATTATCAGCAAAACTTTCTGGACTAATTGAAAAACATAATTTGTTAGTAAAAAGGAATATAGAAATAGATTCGAAATTTAAAGACTATGCTGGTTATGAAATTTTACCAGATTATTTTAACAATATTAATAATCTTGAAGACTTAAAGAAAAGTTGGGATCCGCAATTTATTAAATCTATCAAAGATGACCTTTCAAGTAATTTTGAACCTGTTCTTTTTTCATTAATCAATGAAATTAAATCATCAATTTATAAAAAACTGAATAAGAAGAGTTTGATTCAATAATCTATATAAGTCTAAAATCTTATTTCTTGATACACTTTTCATAATAGTGTAATTATATATTCACAATACCTTGTTAATAAATTTAATTTGTTGTGTTGAGTATCAACTCAACTTTTTTATATATTTGCTAAAAAAATAATGTATATGTCATTTGGAGATACTTTAAAAACTATCAGACGGTCTAAAGGGATAAGTCAAAGAGAGCTGGCATCAAAAGCAGGTGTGGATTTTTCGTACATAAGTAAAGTTGAAAATGATAGACTTGCGCCACCATCGGCTGAAACTATTATTAAATTAAGTCAAATATTAGATGTGCCAAGTGAACTTTTGCTCTCAAAATCTGGAAAAGTAAGTTCCGAAATTAAAGATATTCTTTCATCAAGTCCTGAAGCAATAAGATTTTTAAACGAAGCTAGACAATTAAACTTAACTGGTAAAGAATGGGAATTTCTTACTGATAATTTGAAAAAATTAAGATAATGCAACTAGCATTATTTGATGACATACAAGTAAAAACGAAAACTAAGATTAAATGGTCTTATTCAAAAAGTGATGTATTGAATCAATGTGCTCGAAAATTTTATTATAAATACTATGGTTCATTGAAAACGAAAGCATTAAATGAGCCATATAAAGAAAGATTAATCGCCCTCAATAGACTTTCAAATAAATATATGATTCAGGGCAAAATAATCCATGATGTAATAAAAAACTATTTTAAGTATTATAAGCAAAAAAAACCTTGGGATGTAAATAAGTTAATATGGTGGGCAAATAAGGTTTATAATGAAGCCATAGAATATTCAAAAAAATTCAAAATAGGGCAAGATGAGGATAATTACCCTCCTTCAGTTTTTAAAGAGATAAATATTTTAGGTAATAGTTGGAGTGAAATTAAAGAAGAGGGTGAAGAAAAAATTACAACTTCTCTTACGAATTTCTTCAACTCGGAAAAATTCACATTTCTGAAAACTGGTGGAGAATTAAATAATTCACTTATTGAAGATAGTACGAAATTTACTATAGAAGATACTATTAAAGTAGATGGTAAAATTGATATAGCTTTTGAACAAAACGGACTCTTTCATATTGCCGATTGGAAAACGGGTAAAGAAGAATACCAGGAAACTAGCTTACAATTAATAATTTATGCATTTTGGTCAATAAATGAGCAAAAAAAAATACTAGATAATATCAATATATTTAAAGCGTATTTATTTATTAACGAACTCGACATTTTAAAACTTACGGAAACAGAAGTCTTAAGAGGAAAACTAAGAATAATTCAGGAAGCCAACAAATTAAATGTACTTGAAACATTTGCTACAAATTCAAATGTAGATGCATTTAGCAAACGTAATGAGGTAGCTATTTGTAATCTATGTCCATATCAAGAAATATGTGAAAAAACCGGGTAGTCTATGGAAACAAATATTAGAATAGTTGAACCAGGAATATATTTAACAATTGAAATTAATAAGATCAAACTTGTTGGAAACTCCCTTTCCAGCGAGCAAATTAATTCAATTTGTTCAAAACTTGGGAACTACTATGGAATTTCGGCTGTACCATTTATTGAAAATAAACTTCAATACGTAGTAATTAATACTGCAGTTGATATTCCTTCTTTTAATATAGATGTACAAGCATATAATTCAAACGAAAAATGGGAAATTGGCTTTAAAAAGTCTGATTCCCTTACGTATTCATTTAGAAATATTGAAGATAGACAGATTATTGCTGATTTATATAGAAAACAGTTATTGCTAAATATTGCCCACAAAAATTTCTTTTGGAGAATTGGCGATAGTAATCGAATATTTTATGAGATAGATCCTTTCTTCATCTCAAATGACGAATTTAAGGATATTGAAGCATATAGAAGGTATAAGCTATCAGACGTAATTATAGCAGAGGCAGGCTTAGGTTTTAGTCTTGAAGTTGAAACAGGTTTCTTTTCAGGTCCAACAGTTGATGATTATTTTAAGACCGGCAATATAAAAAGATTTGAACAGTTAATAAATAGACAAGGCGAGTTTAAAGGAACACTAATATTTGAAAGTCCAAATAAAGTTACTAAAGCTTATTTTGAAAGATTTGAAGAAGGTCTTACTTGTGGAACAGTTAGAAGTTTTAGCATTAATGGAAATAAATATGAAAACCTTGTAGATTATTACAAAGGTTATAGCAAATATAGCATTAATGAAAATGATACAGTTGCTATAGTATCATTTCCAAAAGTTGGAAAGAAACCTGTCCCCGCAAAAAAGTTACGATTAAGAATTTTTAACGAAATGTTACCTTCCAATATGAGGGATTTGGATAAAATAAATCCAGAAGAAAGAAGGAAATTATTAATTAAGTTTTGGGATCAGACTGGAAGCAATCTTTTCGGAAAGAACTACTCATACTTCAGTAAATATAAGTTTTATAGACCTTTAAAAAATACTCAAGGAATAATTAAACTACCTTCCCTGAAATTTGGAATAGATGAGAACAACAATAATGTCATTCTAAATCCACCGGAAAAAGTTAATGCTAAAACTTATTCTCAGAATTACTGGAAACGAAAAAAACTATTAGATAAATATGGATGTTTTCATGTACCACCAATTATAGATAGGGAAATTTATATTCCATATCCTAATACAATATCAAATGAATTAATGGAAAGATTTTCATTGGATATATGTTCCAAGTTAAGCTCTCTAACAAAGAATGAAATCCAACCTATTTTGCTACCATATTCTAATTATTCAAATGCAATTTATCAGTTAAAAAATGATAGTTCAAGTGGTACTTCCCTATTCGTTTTTAATAATAGCGATTCTGCTACATATTTTAATATTAGCTATGAATTGGAAGGTTGGGGTATTAAAAGAGTCACTGAAGAACAATTAATCAAGAAATATCATTATTTAAAAAAAGGAGATGAAAGAGGGAAAAAATCTTGGCATTCATTCACTGATATTGTCTCCTATGATATTATTCAACAGATGGATTGCGTACCATGGGTAATTAATACACCTCTAAACTACGAGATGCACTTAGCTATTGATGTAAGTGAAGATTATTCTCATTTCACTTTGTCCTTAATGATTTATACCATTGAAATGAAATTTCCAATTTTTAAGACCGATACACATAGAAAGATAGATACTTATTCCGAAACCATTAATCCGGAATTTTTAAAGGAATATTTTATAGAATTATTTAAAAGTGAAAAATGTCTTACTGCCCTTAGAAAATATAAACCTAAGTCATTGTTAATTTATCGGGATGGGAAAAATTGTAAAGATGAATTTAAAGCTTTAAAATCAGGAATCCAAGAACTTCAAAAATCATCACTCCAACTAATAGATAATACTCTTAAGCTAGATTTTATCGAATATCATAAATCTATTTCAAAAGAAATTAGAATGTGGCACAATGGTTTTAATAATCAGATATCAAATGTTATAGAAGGTTCTTTTTTTCTTTTGGATAACACATCTGCAATATTATCTTCAACTGGAGAAGGTACACTGACTCAAGGTACTTCTGACCCCATTCAAATAAATTTACGATTTACTAAAGGAGATTTGAATAAAATAATTGAAGATATTTTTTATACATCTCAATTAAATTTTTCAAATCCTATAACTGCACAGAGATTAAGTTTACCCTTAAAAAGAGCGGATGAATTACTTAAAGAAAAAAGAGCTCAAGAAATCAAAGTTAAATAATCATGAATGATAATAACTGGCTTAATTTTCAGAGTTTCCAAAGAAATCAGAATATAATAGAGTCTATAAACAATTATCTTATACATTTATCCTTCAACATAAAAGGTATTGATGATAAATTTGATAAGAAAGACCTGCTAAATTACAAAGAACAAATAGTTAGTTTTCTCAATACATTAGAAAAATTAATTGATGCAGCAGGTACCAAAGATAATCCCCAAACAATTTCAGGTATAGATGACAGGTTTCAAAGCCTTGTTCAGAATTTCAACCAGGCAAAAGGAAAAAAAACAAAATTTAAATCACTTCTTTTTAGACAGCGCCCTACCGATGTTTTACCATTATTTGAAAGTTCTTCTCAAGAAGATATTAAAAAATTAGTTAAATCCTTAACAGAACTGGAGACACTTCTGGAAGACCACGCATCTGAAGATATTAATGAAATTTTAGGTGAGTTTTAATTAATGAAAAGAATCCTTGAAATAAATAACCAACACATCTTAAATGAAATTTCTATATCCAAAAATCTCTTATATAAAAGGATTACTTGCAACGAATTATTGCATTTAAAAAATTGGATCTTAGTGTTTTTTGATTTATTAGAAAAAAAACTAAGACATAATTTATATCTAATATCGGTTTGTGCATCAGATTCATATCCTAACATTTATAATAACACTCAAATCTATTCTAGTTTACTTAGGTTATGTACACAAAGATTTGTACCACCAATTGTTAGATATAATAATGATGACAAATTATGTTTGAAACTTTTAAATTGGCTACATAGAGAACATCCAGAAATTGGAGATAAACCCTTTGCAATTGACGATGCTGATTTTGCAATTTATCCTGATAAAAACTTTCCGCTAATCTATTTTCTTCCAAGTACTTCACAAAGAACCTTATTACATCTTCCACTTTTTTTTCATGAGTTGGGGCATTACTTATATATTTTACATCGTGAAGAAATGGATAACCTAGTTAAATCTTTGCAAGAAAATCTGAAAGAATTTTTAATTATTCCTTATGAACACAATGATAAAAAATATAGTGAAAAGTTAAATAAAGCAAAACTAATAATAGCAAGATGGTACAGATGGATTCAGGAAATATTCTGTGACTTAATAGGTTTAAAAATCGGAGGAGCTTGTTTTATTCATGCTTTTTCCCTATATCTCAGAACATCTGGAAGAGCATCCTTTTATCAAGAAGAAGATAAATTACTTACATCAACACATCCTGTTCCTTGGTTAAGGGTTAAATTCCTAGCTGCCTACGCTAATGATTATGGCCTTGAAAATGAAGCAAATCTACTTTCAAATGAATGGAAACTAATAGCTAGCTCATTAGGAATTAAAGAACAGTTTTTTGGATTTTATCAGAATATCTACTTCGATGATTTTAAATTCATTTTAAATGATATGATAGAAGAATCTGGTGCAATATCATTCAAGAATTATATCAATCAGGACAATTTCATTAATACATTGAATGTTGCTTGGAAAAAATTCGAAGAAAGTCCTGATTCTTACTATAATTGGGAAAAATGCTTTATAGAAAATATAATAAAACAACATTAAGTAAAATTAATCTTAGGAAACATGGAAGAAATTACTATTCAAATTTCAGAAGTTATATCTGATTATAGAAATAAAGATAATATTCCTGTTGACAGTAATCATTAATAAACAGATATGACGATAAATTTCAGGCGTATACTATCAGGAGCGACTATTATAAATTATGAGAAGGTTGAGGAAAAATTTAATCTACATCCTAAAAGAATATGTTTCTCAAGTTTTCATAAAAACTCATTAAAGAAAAAAAGCGGAGATGACATAATTGGTACATTAACAGTTCCATTCAAAGAAAGCATAGCAGATATTTTTAAGAAAGAAACTGAGTTAGTTTTTTTTCACACCAGATATGATAAATACTGGTGTCCTATTAAGAATGAAGAAGATTTTGAAAAAGTTCAATCTTTCTTTAATAAGTATCGAAATAGCGTTTTTTTAAGAGACAGTCTGGATATATCCATAGCATTAGCTGAAAATTTTGACGAAAATGATGAAAGAACTGATTTAGGAGAATTAGAAAAAGCAGCAAAATATGATGGATGTGATAAATCATTAAATAAAATAGTTAAGCTTGCTTGTAATTTTATTATAAGCACACCATACTATAAGAAAACAAAATATATTTGTTCAGTTCCACCAAGCACAAAAAATTCTGAGAGTTTTCCGAATATTTTAGTTAATAAAATTGCTGCAAAATTAGAATTATCTGATATTTCTTCACAAGTTAGTTGGGTAAATAATAAACCACCATTAAAAGAAGTAACTTTTAAAGAAAAATGGGAACTGTTAGAGAGAACAGATGTTAAAGTGGAAGGAGAATTTAAAAATGTTAATATAATTTTGGTTGATGACTTATATCAATCAGGGACAACCATACAATATATTGCGATGAAATTAAAAGCCGCTGGAATATTAAAAGTTTATGGTTTGTCAATTGTTAAATCAAGAAAAAACACTGATAATATTTAATTTATGGAGTGTATTAGTCTTATATATCAAATCCTCAACTTACCTAAGATTGGTATTGTTCAGACAAATAAAATATTGTCTTCATTAAATGAATGTATTAATTATAACATGATTGAAAATAGTATTATCAAAGATAAATTGAAAGATATTTTACCTCCAGAGAAACTTAACCTGATATTTGAGAATAATGAAAGATTAAAAATTGAATTGAATAAGGCAAAAGAAAAAAACGTTAAATTCTTAATTAATTTCTCTCATGACTATCCTTTAGAGATTAAAAAGTTACTTTTAAAAAATAGCCCTCCAATTATTTCATATTGTGGAAATATGAAATTGTTGGAAAACAAAAAGATTGGATTTTGTGGTTCAAGGAAAGCAAGTGAAAAAGGATTAAGTGTTGCAAGAGATATAAGTCAACAAATATCTGAGAAGAATTTAGTTATTGTTTCAGGTTATGCTTCTGGTATCGACCAAGAAACGCATTATTGGGCACTTAAAAATGGAGGTTCAACTATTATTGTTTTACCTGAAGGTATTAATAATTTTAAAATTAAAAGATACATTAAAGATGTTTGGGATTGGAACAGAGTATTAGTTTTAAGTGAGTTTGTACCGCATGCAATTTGGTCTGCCAATCGGGCTATGCAAAGAAATCATACAATAATTGCTTTAAGTGATATTATGATTTTAATTGAAGCTAGAGAAAAAGGTGGAAGTATTGAAGCTGGGTATAAAACACTTCAAATGAAGAAACTATTATTTGCACCTATTTATGATGACATGTCTGAAGACGCATTAGGTAATCAAATTTTATTAAATAAAGGTGCTGTACCAATCAGAAAAAAAAGAGATATAAACAGAGCAAATTTAGAGTCTCTTTTTAAAGCTTTGGAATCAAATTATATAGAGAATAAATTGTTTTAGTTCAAAAAGTACTTTATTCTCAGATATAGGAACTTATCTGACACGTTGAGACTATCTCTGGTAGAAAGAGGAATAACATGGTATAGTGGAGAATTCATTCTCCTAATTGGGTATTAATCCGACAAATTGGGGAATTAACCTGACAAAGATAGAAGCTCATTTGACACGATGGGCAGTTTATCCTGTAAAGTTGGGAAAATTGCTTTAAAAGATTCAGATATTTGAGATGATTGTAGAATACCCACCGAACATTATTTTTTGTCATATTTTTTGTCTGTCCTTTATTTGGCACATTTGCAAAAACACGCGCCCTTTGGGTCACACTAATTTTTGCAACAGAGCCAAACGCCAACACACAAAACAAAAAATCCGCCAAAAAGCCTATTTCACCCACGATAAAATAAAAGCGCCCCCTGACCTTTCTGACGAGAAGGCAGGGAATCCCGCTGAAAGCGAGAGAAAATTGACGGCGGTGTCCGCCGTTTC
>JAFGPR010000268.1 GCA_016936095.1 Ignavibacteriales bacterium
AAATCATTTTTGATTGGGATATATTTTAATCTGCTAATTATCTCATCATCGGAATAATTAGTTTCATACCAGAGTAAATCACCTGCGAAGGTTTCAAGTCCACTACGATGACTTAAAATATCAAAAAGATTCATCTGGCTTGTAATGAACGGATTTTCTAATTGAAATTCCGGCAAATAATCAATAACCTTATCGTTCCATTTTACTACCCCTTCTTCAACAAGTAACCCCATACAAAAAGAAGTAAAAGCTTTTGAGCAAGAAGCAATGTTAAATAATGAACCAGTGGTAACTGCCTCTCCCGTTTCAATGTTCTTTACTCCGTAAGCATTTTTAAAAACGACTTGCCCATCTTTAACAATAGAGATTGACAGGCCAGTTGCTTTAAAGTCTGTTACGGCTTTAGAAATGTAGCTATCAAGTTCATTAAAATCAACTTGCTTTTGACAAAGTGCAAATTGCGAAAGAAGTAAAAAGATAAAGAATAATTTTTTAATAATCTGTTTCATAATAACCTCGAATAAATATTACATTCTTGCGAATCTAATTAATGGTTTATAATTTAGTAAATCTGCTTCTCTAATTGCTTCCAGGTATTTTGTTCTTGCTTCACCTTCTTTTATAAGATTTTTTGCACCCCAAGTAAAGTTTGGCTTCCCAAAACAATTATTTATCAATACATCGGCGTGCAATCGGGATAATCTTCCATTACCATTTGCAAACGGATGAATCCAAACTAGGCGATGACTTAATCTAAGTGCAATTTCATCTTCACTGAATGTTTTGTTTTCTATCCAATATATACAATCGTCGAATAACTTTTTCAATTCCTCGAGAATTATACTTTTATCAATACCAATATTTTTGTTTGTTAGTCTAAACTCTCCCGCCCATTTCCAAACAGTGCTAAACATTTTTTTATGAAGTGTTTTAATAAAAATAATATTCAAAACATCTTGATATAAAAACCTCTTACCTACTAACCACTTCATAGTTTCTACAACACCCAACTGTTCAAATTCATCTAAGTCAGCTCGGTTAGTAATCGTGGAAATCAGCAGACCCTCCTTTTCGTCTTCTTCGAGCGGAGTCTGAAAATCATTAAGTTCGAGATTCAGTCCCATAAATACCTTGGCATTTCATTTTTAATTTTTAACTTCATTTCCATTATTGCTTTCTTTAATCTTTCAGGATTGTTTTCCTGGTCCTCGAGTTTCATTGTTTGAGATGTTCTCATTACAATTTCTTCTGCTAATTTCTCCGAACGATTATCGAGCATTTTTGATAAAGAACCGGATTTTGGAATTATCGCATAGACGAGATTACAATCTAATGCTTCTGCCACCTCTTCCAGTTTTTTTAAGGTTATACTTTTATCTGCTTCTCTCTTCTCAATTTCTCCGCAACTTACTGGTGAAATTCCTATTTTTTTTGCCACTTGTCGCAGAGACATATTCAACGCTATGCGAATAGCGTTAAGCCAACCTTTAGGTGGAAGTGTAATCTTTGAAAAACCTGATATTTCCTTGAATTTTTTATCAAGTTGCTCAATTAATAATTTTCTGATATCTTCATTCATAAGGATATAACCTAATATTTATGTTACAAATATAAGGATATAATCTAATATAAACAACAAATAAACAAGGTTATAACCTAATATATTTGCATAAGATAAACCAAAACTTTATAAAACACTATTTACTTAAACTATTACTGCAACTGCCCTTATCGGTGAGCCATCAGCATTTTTAATGTTCAACGGAAGACACGAAAAATAAAAAATTTTATCAGGAATTTTATCAAGATTTGTAAGATTTTCAATTATCAAAATTTCATTCTTAAAAAATATTTTATGATTTATATAATCAACTGAATCTGTCGAATCAATAGAAATCATATCAATTCCAATTCCTTTAATTTTAAAATCGCATAACCACTCAGCAGCATCTGTCTCAAGTGTAGGAAAACCTGAAAAATATTTTTTTCTGCCCCAATACTTGCCATATCCTGAATGCAATAAAACAAAATCTACCTTTCTGATTTCTGCTTGAAATTTGGATAGATATTTTCTTAATATTTTATTAGGATAAACATTTGCTACATTTATTTTAATACCTTTTCCAAAATATTTTTCAATTTTTGTTTTATCAATCGTCTTTCCATTCATAATCATATGGGCGGGTAAATCAATGTGTGTTCCAATATGAGAATTATATGCGATATCCATTTCACGATGACCATATTCAGCGACATCTCCTATAACTTGTAAGAATGGCTTTTTGTCGTCAAAATATGTAGGTATGTTTTCTGAAATCGGGTGGCTTAAATCAATTATTTTCATATTGTTAAAGTTATTTTAGTTGCTAATGCAAAAATAAATATATTTTTGATTATAACTGAAGATTTGATATATTTACAATGAAAAATTACATTGACTATTTATATATCTATTATAATGACACCGTATACTATTAGAGAAGATGAAACCCGTTACTCAATAATTAATCCAATGCTAAATAAAGCAGATTGGAATATTGTAGACCGTACACAGGTTAGATTTGAAATTCCAATACAGAATTATGATAAAACCCGTGTTTCAGGATTTACAGATTATTGTTTGTACAGGACTAATGGTGAAATTTTAGCGGTAGTCGAAGCGAAAAGGACAAGTCGTGATGCCCGAGTGGGGCAACAGCAAGTTCTTGATTATGTAACTGAAATTGAGAGAAAACAATCCTTCCGTCCATTTGCTTTTATGACTAATGGCGAGACAATATTTTTCTGGGATACACTTGAAACTTCGGAAAGACAGGTAGCGGGATTTTTCTCAAGGAAAAATTTAGAAAGATTACTCCACCTAAAACAAAATAAAAAACCCCTTGGCTCAATTAATATAAAGGAATCAATCGTTAATCGTTCATATCAGGTGGAAGCAATAAGAAGAATTGCAGAAGCAATCGATATAAAGAAGAAACGAAAAACTTTGCTTGTAATGGCAACCGGAACTGGTAAGACCAGGACTACTATGGCTTTAATAGATGTAATGCTTCAGGCTAATGCTGCACAGAAAATTTTATTTCTTGCCGATAGAGATAGTTTGGTTAACCAGGCATTAACGGATGGTTTTAAAACACACCTTCCC
>JAFGPR010000269.1 GCA_016936095.1 Ignavibacteriales bacterium
AAAAAGTATGTGTATCTGCTACTTCACGATGATCTAAATTTCCATAGATAATGGCGTTTCCTTCTCCTACCCATTTACCAACTAAGTTAGGCAATTCTGCAGATTCTTTTTCTTGCGATTCATTGCAAGAAAGTAGTATAAAACTACTAATAATTGTTGCAAAGATAATTCCGACTTTGAACTTTTTCATTAGCCCCTCACAATTTATTAATGAATAAAATTTAAATTATAGTATAAGTTAATTTTTTTTTGAAATTTACAAAATATTTATAAGATAATTAATTAAAAGAATTGATAAATATATAAATGAGAATATCTTAAAAATGAATAATTTGGATTTTTTGTAATCTTAAATGATTAGGTAAGTATATAAAATTGTATTATTTTTATATTAAGCAATGAGAAATATTTTTTTCGTAAATTAAAGGAGGTGTTTATTATGAAAAATCGGGAATTTTTCAAAAGTTGATTTTAGTAAATGGCTAATAATAAGATTAGCAGAAAAAAGAAGAACTAAGATTGTTCTTTCAATAACCTAGAATCCTGCAGTTACACCAATATGAAATATCAGCATATCTGTTTTTGATTTGGTTACGTAATAAACTAACTCGTCATTATAAGAATCATAATAAATATCTTCCAACTTTAAAAATTCTGCAGTCGTACCAAATAAATATCGAGCTTTCAAATCAAGAAATATTCCTGCATCATCACCGAAATCAGAAAGTTGAATTAAAATACCAATACTTCCTCCATAATTCCAACTAAAATCACTGTGCTCTGGGGTAAAGAACATACTGATTAAACTATATTCATTGTCATACATCTCTGCGGTAAATAGGTAAGAGCCTCCGAATAATCCTTCGATATAGGGCCGAACAATATCCATAAACGGCATTGCCTTCAAAACGATATGAAAATCCAAGATTCCATTCATTCTTGAAATATAATATTCGTCATAATAGTAGCAATAATCATAATCAGCTTGATAACCCATAAAACCAAAATCAAACCCTATTGTGTAAGGGAGATATTGGTTAGGATTCCAAAGCGTTCCTTGAAAATTAAATCCGATGCCTACATTTTGATATTTACTAAATTCCCCTTGAGGAATTCCTATCATAAAACTACCACTGAATGATTGAGATTGAAGTCCTACGATAGGAATAATAAAAATAAAAAGAAATATTTTGTAAAAATATTTTATCATTTTAAATTATTAGAATAAATAAACTACTACACCAAGGTGAAAACTCATAACATCTGTTTCAGACAATCTGGGGTAATATGTCACTGTTCCATTTGTTGTATTTATTTCTACATCATCTTCAGTTAAATAGGTTGCTTCAGAACCTTTTAAATATCTTGCTTTAATATCAAGAAATACTTGATTTCTCTCAGAACTGTCAAGTAATAACAATAATCCACCACCACCGCCATAGCTCCAAGCATAATCAGAATAGTTAGTTGATTCAAATATTGTCTCATCATTCCATTCACTTTCTACAGAGGTTGAAGTAAAAATATAACTTCCACCAAATAATCCTTCTAAATATGGACGGACGGTACCAAAAAATGGGGCTATCTGAAACAAAACGTGAAAATTCGCCAAACTATTATTTCGATCAACTTCAACGTAAACGTCAGGAATATAATAACTTAAAGGTCTGTGTTCATGTTCTTCTCCATAAATCATATATCCAATATTTAGTCCAAGTGAGAAAGGTAATTTTTTACTTGGAGTCCAAATCGTTCCGTGAAGTTGTAATCCATAACCGAGTCTATCAACATTATCCATAAATTCGCCACGGGGAAGACCTAGAAGTAAACTACCACCAACAGTTTGAGGTAACAAGTTGGAAGAAAAAACAATTATAAAAAAGAGTGGGATAAAAAATTTCTTTGACATTTTAACTCCTAAAAATTTTTATTTAATACTTTTTATCAATTTATATGCCATTAAAATAATGTTTAATTCAAGAAAATAAATGGAAAAAATTAAAAATTGTATAAAAAAATAAACAAAATGTTTCAATTAATTCAATGAATTTAGGCAAAAGTTGTTGCTATTTTATAAGATTCCTTTAATAGCTTTTTGTATTCATCAAATGAAATTTCAGTTGCCCCAAAAAGTTTTAACAATGGAGTCAAAAATTGAACATCACATATCTTATATTTTCTTTCTTTCAATCTTTCTAATAAATTTATAAGTGCAACTTTTGAGGTTTGTGGAACGGTATTAAACATTGATTCACCAATAAAAACACCATTGATTGTTATTCCAAATAAACCCCCTACTAATTTCTCATTCTGGAAAACTGCAACTGAATGTAAGTATCCTTCATTAATTAATTTCATATAAGCATCAATTAATTTTTCCGAAATCCATGTTTCGTTACGTGCTGCACAATTACGAATAATATTTATTGTATCAAAATCAAATTTTATTAAAAAAGTATTTTTTTTAATAAATTGTCGCAGAGATCTTGGGTAATTAAAGTTATTAACATAAATTACACACCGAGTTGAAGGTATATACCAATTCAGTCCTTCTGAAAATGACATAGGGAAAGCGCCAATAGAATACAAACGAATCATATTGTCTGGTTCAAAAGATTTTTTTATATCAAGTGATAATTTGTACACATTTATTTATATATTTTGAAAACTAATATTATTTTCCATATCAAAAATAATATTTTAATTAATAAATGTGATGAAATTTTTTTTATGACAAACAATTTAAAATCATATTTATTTGTATTTGTAGCTGTTTTATTTTGGTCCACAGTTCCGACTGCTTTCAAGTTAACTTTAGAAGGACTTACACCTGAGAAATTATTATTAATTGCAAGTTTTACAAGTACCATAGCATTATTTTTTATATCTCTATATACTTCGAAATATGAATTACTTTTAGAATTAAAAGGGAAATACATTTTCAAAAACTCAATAAATGGATTAATTAATCCTTTCATTTATTATTTAATTCTATTTGAAGCATATTCTTTGTTGCCTGCACAGGAAGCACAACCATTAAATCAGACTTGGGCAATAGAAATTGCTATTTTTTCTGTTATCTTTTTGAAGGAAAAATTGTCGTTTAAAATTATTTTTGGATTATTGATATCATTCTCAGGTGTCTGGATAATTTCAACAAGGGGAAATGTATTTGGATTAAAATTTGAAAATCCGTTGGGTGTATCGCTTGCTTTGCTTAGTTCACTTATTTGGGCTATTTATTGGATAATTAATATTAAAGACAAAAGAACTCCTGCAGTAAAATTATTCGGTTCATTTTTCATTGCAACGATTTACATTCTAATTTATAATATTCTGTTTTCTGACTTTAAATTCCAAAGTTTGGATTTTGTCATTGGTGCAATTTATATCGGATTATTTGAAATGGGTATCACATTTTATTTTTGGATGAAAAGTTTAGTGATAAGTGAGAGCAAAACCAAAACGTCTACACTTATATATTTAGCTCCTTTTATTTCTTTGATTTTTGTAAATTTAATTTTAAAAGAAAAAATTCTATATTCTTCTGTTATTGGTTTAATTCTGATAGTATTGGGAATTCTTATTCAGCAAATTAAAAAAAAAGAAATTTCAGAATTATCTAGTATATGACATTTGGTCTATTAAATTATTTAACTATGTAAGTCTCACCAATATTTTTAATGACAACTTCAATATTATAATTTGTTGCAGATTTCATTAACCACTCTATAGGTTCTCTGAATGATTCTTCACCTTGTGGAAAAGTCATAGTATGTATAGGGATGATTTTATTTACATTCATATTTTTTGTCATTATTAAAGCTTCTTCAGGATTACAATGAGCGTATTTCCAAGGATTATAAGCTCCAATAGGCATGATCGCGACGTTAATCTTCAGATCTTTAAGAATATTAAATTTGTCAGTAAAACCTGTATCACCTCCGAAAAGAACTTTTTTATTTTTTTTTGAAATAACATAAGAATTATAACTTCTTCCATCTTTGAAGTAACCTTTAGAACGATCTTTCTCAACAGGTATTCTAGCCCCCCAGTGTTTAACTTCATAAGCTGAAAATGAAATATCTTTTACTATGATGGTCTCACCCCAATCCAACTCAATTATTTCTTTCCATTCTAAATCTGATATTATATCTTTAGTTTTGTAAGCAGTTATTACTGTTATTGCATCTGGATACTTTTCTGTGAGTTCTGTTAATGTCCAAGTATCCATATGATCGAAGTGAGCATGGGAAATCAAGACAATATCAGGTTGTGGAATTTCATCTATCGTTAATGCAGGTGGAGTAATTCTTGATGGTCCAATATTAGAGCCAAACACATAGACTCCAACTCTTTCAAATAAAACAGGGTCAGTTAAAATCCATACGCCGTAAAAATTTATTAGTACTGTAGAGTGGCCAATCCAGGCAATTGTTACCTCATCATTTTTCCATTCTGATGGATTTGGTTTAATTATTTTGTTTTGAGCATTCACTAACTCGAAACTAATTAAGATAAAGGTTAAAAATAAAAACACTTTTTTCATTTTTATTAAAATTTTAGCCATATTATTCCAAATATAATTATTTTTTAATGTTTAAATAATTTGAATATATTAAGTTAATAATAAGTTTTGTTAAACCAAAATTTATAGAAATAATCTTAATCATTTTATTCTTATTTTTGTACACAAAATTTTCATATTCTTAACTATTTGAGGAAACATGAAATTAGAATTAAAAAAACTTGAAAAGTTTCAAGGGCGAAAAGGTCCTTTACTTTTAATTATTATGGATGGAGTTGGTATCGGTAAACATGACGAGAGTGATGCTGTATTTTTGGCAGACACTCCCAATTTAGATAAATTATTTCAATCAAAACTAAAAACACAATTAAAAGCTCATGGTACTGCAGTTGGATTACCAAGCGATGATGATATGGGTAATAGTGAAGTAGGGCATAATGCTTTTGGAGCAGGAAAAGTATTTGCACAGGGTGCAAAGTTGGTGAATAATTCAATTGCGAATGGTTCGATTTTTAAAACTGATAATTGGAACACAATTATTCAGAGAGGATTGAAAGGTAATACTATTCACTTTATTGGATTGCTATCTGACGGAAATGTACATTCTCATATTGAACAATTATTGTCATTGATAAAAAATTGTGCTGAAAATAAAATTGAAAAAGTAAGATTACATATTTTACTTGATGGAAGAGATGTAGGCGAAAAGACTGCATTAAAATACATTGAACAGACCGAGCAATTTCTTCATACAATCAACTCAAAAAATAATTTTGATTATAAAATTGCTTCCGGTGGTGGGAGGATGGTTACTACAATGGATAGATATAACGCTGATTGGAATGTTGTAAAAAAAGGTTGGAATGCACATGTGTTAGGTAAAGCAAGAAAATTTAAAACTGCGACAGAAGCAATTCAGACATATTATTCTGAGGATGAAAAAATCACAGATCAATATTTACCTTCGTTTGTAATTGCAGATGATAATGATGAACCAATAGGAAAAATCAAAGATGGTGATAGTGTTATATTTTTCAATTTCCGTGGCGACCGGGCAATTGAAATATCCAAAGCGTTTGAAGAAAGAGATTTGAGGGAATTCGATAGGGAATTTTTCCCAGATGTTTTTTATGCAGGATTGATGCAATATGATGGTGATCTGAATATTCCGAAAAATTATCTTGTTCAACCCCCAGCAATCGATAATACAGTAAGTGAGTATTTGTGTAGTGCTGGAATTAAATCATTTGCAATTTCAGAAACACAAAAATTTGGTCACGTTACGTATTTTTGGAATGGCAATCGTTCAGGTTATATTGATGAAAAATTAGAAAAATATTTTGAGATACCTTCTGATAGAATTGAATTTGATAAAGCACCGAAAATGAAAGCAATTGAAATTACTGAAAAAACAATTGAATTACTAAGCTCAAATGAATTTAGATGGGGACGGGTAAATTTTCCAAATGGGGATATGGTCGGACATACAGGAATAATGGAAGCTGCAATTATTGCAGTTGAAACTGTTGATGATTGTGTTGGGAAATTATTACAGGAAGTAGCAAAATTAAATGGAATAGCAATAGTCACAGCCGACCACGGAAATGCTGACGAAATGTTTGAAGTAAAAAATGGAAAGAAAATTGTTAAAACCGCTCATTCTCTGAATCCAGTTCCATTTATAATCTTTGATCCAAACTACAATAATGAATATAAAATGGCTATAGTGACTAATCCTGGTTTAACAAATGTTGCCAACACTTTAATAAATTTACTTGGTTATGAGTGTGTTAAAGATTACGATAAATCATTGATTGAATTTCTTTAATGAATTTGTTCAAATCAAAAGATGGTATATATAAATCTGTTGTTTGTCTTGCTCCGGCACTGAATGTAAGAGAAGAAAAATATCTTGATTTAATTGACGAATTGCGAAGAGACAGCAATTATGTTGTATTTGTTGATGTAAATAATTTTGATATAAATTATAAATATACTTTGGAAAAGATTAGTAATAATTTTTTTGTTTCTTATAGTCAAGCAAAAAAAATCAAAGAGAATAACCCAAAAGCTCCTATTTATTTTTTGGGTTTTTCTTTCGGTGCTTTAATTGGGCTTTATTTTTTAAATAAATACTTTGATGAAATTAAATTTGATAAAATAGTCATGGTTGCACCAGCACTTTCTTTTCGTCTAATTCCAAATTTAAGTAGAAATATCTCTTCATTACCCTTTAATTTTTCGATTACGAGTTTTACTCCGAAGGATTATAGAGTTTTTAACAAGATACCATTATCGGTTTATAAAATTATTTCAGATTTAAATAACGAGATTAAAAATAACAAGTTTAATAAATTAAACTTTCCAGTAAAAATATTTATAAGTTCAAAAGACGAGGTAATTAGCCATGAGAAAATTGGGAATATAATATCAAAATATAAATTGACTAATTGGAATATTATTAAAATTAAAAATGAAAAGGAAAATGGATTAAGAGATTTTTATCATTTAATTGTAGATAAAAATTCTCTTAGCGAAACAGATTGGTCAATTTTTACTAACGAAATAAAGGAATTTCTCAATTATTAAATATTATTCGTCTGACATCTGAGTTATATTAACAGATGAATATTTAACTTTTTAATTTAAGGGGATTATAGTATCAAGAAAAATTGAGAAAAATATTTGTCTTGACAATTTAAAGTATTTTATGAAATTTGAAACTAAAATTAAAATCATTTAGTGGAATTATGAATAAAAATATTAAGTTATATTTTATCGTTTTATTCTTAATGCTTTCTTTTTGTAAAGTTTCAATAGCACAAAGAAGTAGTCCTTATATTGCAAAATATGCTGGTGAGTTTTTATCCATTGGAGTTGGAGGTAGAGGGCTTGGAATGGGGGGAGCACAAGTAGCTGCTGTTAATGATATTACGTCAAGTTATTGGAATCCTGCAGGACTTGCTTTTATAGATTATCCTCAAGTTGCTCTTATGCACGAAGAACACTTTGGTGATTTGGTAAATTATAACTATGGTGCAGTAGGAATTCCTTTTGGGACTGATATGAGTTTTTCAATTAGTGCAATTCGTGTAGCGGTGGACGGAATTCCCGATACAAGAACAGCACTTTACGATGCTAATAACGATGGTGTCTTGGATATTTTAAGTGATAGATTGGATTATTCCAAGATTACTGAATTTAGTAATTCAGACTGGGCATTCTATTTTACTTTTGCAAAGCGGCAATCAGATAATTTTTATTGGGGTGCCAATGTAAAAGTTTTAAATCGTAATATTGCTGAATATTCTGCGCTAGGTATTGGATTTGACCTTGGTATAATTTACATGCCATTTGCGAATCTTTCTCTTGGTGCTAATATACAAGATATTACGACAACATTAGTTTCCTGGAATACAGGAATAAATGAATTAATTTCTCCAACCGTAAAAATTGGATCGGCTTATAGACTTGATATCTTTGGTTTTTATATTACTCCAGCATTTGATTGTGATGTCCGTTTTGAAAATCGTCGCTTTGCTTCTAATATGAATATTGGCTTTGTTAGTTTTGATTTTCATACAGGATTGGAATTTAGTTACAAGAATCTTGTTTATGTTCGCGGTGGTTATAATGATGTTAAGCAATTTTCAATCGGGACAGGTATCAAATTACCAAAATTAAATATAGATTATTCTTACGCACAATTTAATGCATCAAGTTATGATGCACTTCCACCTTCACATAGGATATCATTAATCTTTACGTTGGAAGAACCACGTCATCAAAGGGATAATTAGTAATAATAAATTTGCTGATTTAGATATAAAAAATTATATTTGTAGAAGATTCTTCTCCCTTTTTTTATTTTACTAAAGTTTTTGTTTTATGAAAAAATTTTTTTTACTTATTCTAATCTTGGTTAGTTTCTATTCTTGCACTACTACAAAACAAGAATCTGATTTAATTACCGGTTATCCAACAAATTATCCAATGACATCAAAGACGGCAAGTTCACTAACATCTAATCTAAAAATGAGTATTCCACAAGGTTGGTTCTTTACTGAAGACAATGAATTTAATAGAATTGATCTTTGGCTGGTTAGAGATGATTACAGTGCATCTATTAATCTTACACCGATTAATTTAGATGAAAAACTCTCTACTGAGATAAATAATGATGATCTAAAATTTATTTTGGAAGTATCAAAGAAAATAAGAAAGCAAAATCTTGCGAATGATTTTAATATTGTTGGGCAAGACGAATATTTTAAAATTAACAACAGAAATTTTGCTGCTTATCAGTATACAAATTTAAACGGAATAAAAGCACGGGTTGTTGTTTTTAATTATGCCGAACGTTTTTTTGAACTTTTGGCAGTGCCAACAATTGATGTCGGTAAAACCAAAGTGGATGTGAACGAATTATTCACAATTCAAAATTCACTTTTAGCAACAATAAGATAAGAGAACCTTTAATTTTTATAGGAGAACATATGAGTAAAGAAATGGTAATGGAAAAAATCAATCAGGCCGTTCAGATATTAAATGAAAAAGGCATTGATATGTGGATTACATTTGTGAGGGAAACTGGTATAATTCCCGAACCTATGAGAGATATAATTATTGGTACCAACTGTACTTGGCAATCTGCTTTTATTATTACAAGGACTGGTGATACTTATGCAATTGTCGGTTCCCTAGAGGTACCAAATATGAAAATAGTGGGAACCTATAGAAATGTAATCGGGTATTTGAAATCAATAAAAGAAAATTTAATTGAAGTAATTGACAAACATAATCCAGAAAAGATTGCGATAAATTTTTCTAGGAATTCATCTTTAGCAGACGGATTGACTTATGGTATGTACTTGGAGTTGATTAGCCATTTAAGAAGTACCGATTATGTGGATAAACTTGTTTCATCAGAAGAAATAATTGCTGCATTACGTGGGAGAAAATCGACTCTGGAAATAACATATCTTAAAGAAGCAGTTTCAGAAACCATCAAAATATTTGAAGAAGTGGGACGTTTTATGAAACCGGGCTTAACTGAGAAACAGGTTGCCGCATACATGCAAAATGTGACAAAGCAGAAAGGTTTTGGTTTATCTTGGGAAAAAGAATATTGTCCTTCTGTATTTACAGGACCTGATACGGCTGGAGCACATTCAGGACCAACCGATAGACAGATAAAAAAGGGACATGTACTTAACATTGATTTTGGCATTAAATTCAAAGGTTACTGCTCAGACTTACAAAGGACTTGGTATTTTCTTAATGAAAAAGAAGATGTCCCCCCCGAAACAGTAATAAGAGGTTTTAATGTAATCAAAGAAGCAATTCAATTGGCAGCAAAGGAATTAAAACCGGGTAAGTTGGGTTGGGAGATTGATGACATTGCGCGACAATATATTATTCGAAGTGGATATGAAGAATATCCTCACGCTTTAGGACATCAGATTGGCAGAGTGGCACATGATGGTGGTGGGGCTTTATTAGCTCCAAAATGGGAAAGATATGGTAACTTGCCTTTCATTCCAGTGGAAGAGGGACAAGTTTTTACTATTGAACCAAGATTAACTATTAAGGACTATGGCATAGCAACCATTGAAGAGGAAGTGATTATTACAAAAAATGGATGTGAGTTTATATCACCATTACAAAAAGAAATATTTTTAATTAAAAGTGAATAAATAAAAAAACAACCCTATGAATATTCGTAGGGTTGTTCTTCTTATTAAAGTATATACTTACTCAAATCTCTATCTTTTACAATCGAATCTAATTTCTCCTTCACTAACTCAGCAGTAATTTCAATTTTAGATTTTGTGATTTTATCTGGTATGTCAAAAAGAATGTCTTCTAAAACCGTTGTTAAAATTGTATGTAGTCTTCTTGCCCCAATATTTTCAACTTGTTCATTAACAACAGTTGCTATTCGAGCTACTTCCCGTATTGCTTCATCAGTAAAAGTAATTGTAACATTTTCAGATTGAAGTAGGGCAGTGTATTGTTTTAGTAAAGCATTTTCTGGTACGGTCAAGATTTTTATGAAATCTTCCTCGGTCAAACTTTTTAATTCAACACGAATAGGAAATCGTCCTTGCATTTCAGGAATAAGATCAGATGGTTTAGATACATGAAATGCGCCTGAAGCAATAAATAATATGTGGTCTGTCCTGACAATTCCGTATTTCGTATTTACTGAGGTTCCTTCAACGATCGGCAATAAATCCCTTTGTACACCTTCACGGGATACATCAGGTCCATGAGAAGATTTCCCACCACCAGCTATTTTATCAATTTCATCAATGAATACAATCCCTGATTCTTGTACTATTTTAATTGCTTCCTGTTTTACAGCTTCCATATCAATAAGTTTTTGAGCTTCTTCTTGAATTAAAATATTACGTGCTTCTTTAATAGATGTTTTTCTTTTCTTTCTTTTTTTAGGCATCATTTGATTCATCATATCTTGAATATTTATTCCCATACCACCAAGATCATCTGCACCAAATGGACCCATTACCTGCACACCTACACTATTCACAAGAGTATCGAACTCAACCATCTTATCGTCCAATTCTCCTTTCCTTAATTTTTCCATCATCCATTCACGTGTCTTCAAATTTTGTAATTCTTCATTCTCATCAGCACCATTTTCCGCCGGTTTAATAGGTTTTTTCATAGGAGGAATTAATAAATCCAAAATTCTCTCCTCAGCAATAGATTTTGCTTTTTCCTGAACTTCTTCAGATTTTTTTTCTCTTATCAAATTTACTGCTAAATCAGTCAGATCACGGATCATTGATTCAACGTCTCTTCCCACATAACCTACTTCGGTATATTTTGAAGCTTCGACTTTGATAAATGGGGCACCTGATAAATTTGCAAGACGACGGGATATTTCAGTTTTTCCTACACCGGTAGGTCCTATCAGAATTATATTGTTTGGCATTATTTCTTCGCGAATATCTTCCTGTACATGTTGTCGACGCCATCTGTTTCTAAGAGCTATTGCAACAGCACGTTTTGCTTCATTTTGACCAATAATAAATTTATCTAATTCAGCTACAATTTTCGAAGGTGTCAATTCTTCCATTGTTTGATTTTTCATCGTTATTTCTTTTCCCAAAATATATTTTTAATAAGTTAACTAATTTCTTCTATTGTAATGTGTGAGTTTGTGAAAACGCAAATATCCGATGCGGTTTTTAATGCTTCTTCAGCAATTTCACGTGCAGATAAATTGGAGTATTTTTTTAGCATTTTTGCTGCTGCTAATGCATACATTCCACCCGAACCAATTGCAACAATTTTATCATCTGGTTCAATGACGTCACCAGTACCAGAGACAATAAATGCATTCTCATTTGTGAGAACTGCAAGCAAAGCTTCTAATCTTCGTAAATATTTATCTGTTCTCCAATCCTTTGCTAATTCAACCACCGCTCTTTCTACATTCCCTCTATATTGCTCTAGTTTTTCCTCGAATCTTGTGAGTAAAGTAAAGGCATCAGCAGCAGAACCAGCGAAACCACATAGGACTTTATTGTCATGCAATTTTCTGATTTTTATTGAATTATGTTTTACAACGGTGTTGTTCATCGTTACCTGACCATCGCCACCGATAGCAGCTTTGCCATTGTGTATTATGCCAAGTATTGTTGTTGAACGAATTTCATTTTTCAATTTTATTCTCCTTATATTAATTTTTCATAAAATATTTTACGGGACATTTGGATTTTCTGATTTCCAGTTTTCATACCATTTATAGAATGGAGATACTTGAGGTACTGCTAGAGTTCTCCCACCAAATCCAAAATATCTATAAGCTAAAATTTGATGATTTACTACATTTAAATTATTGAAAGTATTTCTATCTATTTGAACACCATATTTCTTTGCTAATTCAATTGTTTTAGACGAAGCAACCTGATTAAACTTTTCAAGTTTAAGGTTTTTCTCAAGATTTTGTGCTACCTCTTCGAAAGGAAGTGGATTATCTGTCTTTTCTTGCTTAGTATCAATTAATTGAAAAAGAGAATAGCCATCTTCTAATTTTAAAGGACCATACATATCGCCAATTTTTAACTCACCTGCGATTTTGCCGACGTCACCATACATAGTTGTTGGGAAGAATCCAAATTCACCATTATTGTCTCTTACCCAAGTTCGTTTTGTATATTTGATTGCCAATCCTCTGAAGTCAGCTCCGTTGTCCAATTCAGTCAAAACTTTCTCAATTGTTTCTAAACTATCACAAAGCATTTCAATTATATTTACAAGTTTCGTATATGCAATATTTTCTGTGTTTTCATTGTAATATTCTTTTACTTGTTCAGTTCTAATCTCGACTGAATTTAAAATGTCTATTTTGAAAAGATTAGAAAGATAATTATCTCTCCAAAGCTCGATTTCGGATTTTACATTTGGTGTATATTGAAGTCCACGTTTAATTGCCTCGCGGTAAAATACTTCCAATTCAATAAAACGTTTTACACGTGAATTAAGTTGTTGTCTAATTATATCAGGATTTGAGTAGTTTGTGTAAAAGCCTTCGAAAGTCAAATCACGTAAAAATTCTTTGAGTGTAATTGGATTTTCTTCAAATTTTATAAAAATTAATTTTAATGAATCTTCTCCAAATAATTTTTCAATATCCTGAAAATCATTAGATAACAATTCAACTTTATTGCCCTCTTGTACTTTTAATTCTTCCCTACGAGAATTAAGTTCATCAATAATTTTATCTGACAAACTCCAAAATAAATATCCATCGGAGTTTATTATCAAATCCTTGAATATTTCAGAATAAAATTCTTTATATCTTTTACTTATTGCTCTATCCTCGACGATTTTCTTTAGCTTTTTTTCACGAGTTTTAAATTCTTCGTTATTTAAAGGAGTATTATCTTCAGTTGAAACTAATCTGAAAATTAACCAACCATTATCAGTTTCGATTGGTTTGGTAAAAGATCCAACTTTCAAATTGTAGATACTATCTTCAATATCTTGAGACGTTGATCCAAAAGTAACTTTAATTGGAGTTAATTGTGTTTGTTTCTCGGGGCGATTAATAAGAATCGAATCAAAAGGAGTGCTTGATATTAATTGTATATAAATATCATTAATTTCGTCTTTGTTAATCGAGTAAATAAAATTTATATTTAGTATAGTATTACTTTTTAGCATTGCATTAATCAACTCATTGAAATCAGCTTTGGCTTTTTGAAGAATTTCAGCTTTATATAATTCATCACGCACGAGCATTTTTTCCATAACCTTAAAAGTGTGAGTAATAATATCATCTGAATCATAACCTGTATTCTCTGCTTCTATCGCCCAGAGTTTTTCTGCTATTAAAGTATATAGTATTCTATTTTTTTGTTCTTCAGTACCCACATTAACATTTCTAATTTGAGGTGCTAACTCAAATCTTTGTTTAAAATCTTGAAGAGTAATTGTTCTATCACCAATCCAAGCTATAACAGAATTCTCGTTTTGTGAAAAAATAAAAGTGCTTGATGTAATTAAACATATAAATAAAAATAATTTTTTCATTGTATCACTATAATTTAAAATAAATCAACTTCAAATATAAAAATGTTGTAAGTAATTTGAAAGGTTAAAGATAAGCTCTTATCAGTTTAAAGTTTCTTTCGGAATCTTGCAATAGGAATTTTTAACTGTTCTCTATACTTTGCAATCGTTCTCCTTGCCACATGAATTCCTCTTGCTTGAAGTATTTCTGCAATTTTATCATCGCTATAAGGTGCCTTAGCTGGTTCATTTGTAATTATATCTTTGATCAATTCTTTAATTTTTGTATTACTTATGTCATCACCACTATCAGTTGACAATCCTTCACTGAAAAAATATTTAAGTTCATGAATTCCCACAGGACTCTGAACATATTTATTGTTAACTGCACGGCTGATTGTTGATATATCCATTCCAATCTCTTCAGCTATGTCTTTATAGATCATCGGTTTTAATGCTTTCGGTCCATCTGAGAAAAATTGTAATTGCCTTTCGAAAATTGCTCTCATTATTTTTAATAAGGTATCCCGGCGTTGATTTAATGCTTCAATGAACCATCGTGCAGATTCAAATTTTTCTCTTAAAAACTTGTGTGTTTCTTTTAAACTTGGGGGGATTTTTTTCTTGTGTTTATTTTGCTCAATCATCTCAAGGTAGGATTCATTTAATGTAAGTGAAGGAAGATTTTTATCATTAAGAGTAATAATATATTCTTTTTCAAGTTTTTCAATGATAAAATCAGGTGTTATTTGATTTGCTTCTTCAGAAGAAATATTCCCTTCACCTGGTTTAGGATTTAATTTCTGTATAAGTTCGATTGTTTTTTTCAATGTTTCATCAGAAAGATCCAGTTCCTTTTTAATATTTGTGTATTTTTTATTTACAAAATCATTGAAATAATTTGTAATTATTTTTTCAGCAAGGAAAGAATAATACTCATCGTAATCACAGTTTTGAAGTTGGACTAAAAGACATTCCTGCAAATTTCGAGAAGCATTTCCGATGGGTTCTAATAATTGGATTTGCTTTATAATATTTTCAACCTGATTTTCAGTAAAGTTTAAGTTTTGAATAGAGTTAACTTTTAGAGTGAAATCACTCAAATCCTCAATGAAGTATCCCGCTTCGTCAAGTGATTCAAGAATTAATTCACCTACTAATAATTCATCTTCAGTCATATCAAGCATATGTAATTGATCGATTAAGTTTTCTTTTAAAGATGATTTGTATTTTGCAATAGGAGTGAAATTTTCCAGATCAGGATTTTTATTTGATTTAACAAATTCGTATTCAATATCGTTCATATAATCTTGGAAATCAAAA
>JAFGPR010000270.1 GCA_016936095.1 Ignavibacteriales bacterium
AACGTTTGACAATATGGCAAGTGGCGGTTTGCGGGCTACGTCACTATCCACCGTTACAAAATTTGATGCGGGGAAGAATGCCTCGAATCACTACTTTCCCCGCCATTTGCTATATTGTGTGTTAGCATGCGTACTTTATTCATTTTCAGTTTATATCAAAATCTTTCTCTCTTTTAATATTCCGTAAAATTTGTCTTTATAACTATCTGAAATCGGTATCAAATCTTTTCCAATTCGTATTCTGTTTCTCTCAATATTATCAATTTTTGAAATTGATACAATAAATGAATTATGAACTCTTTGAAAATCAAACTGAGGTAATATTTCCAACAAATTCTTGAATGTTTGCAATGTCATAATCTTTCTATCGGTTGTATGAATCTGCAAATAGTCTTTCATTCCTTGAATGTATAGAATATCCTTAATTTCAATTTTCTCAATTCGATACTCTGTTTTTACAAAGATGTAGTCATTAGAATTATCGCTCACTAATACACTTAACTGATTATAGACCTTATCTACTGACTTTAAAAACCGTTCAAGCGTGAACGGTTTTAAAAGGTAGTCGGCAACATCTAATTCATATCCTTTTAGTGCGTATTCATCATAAGCTGAAGTAATTATTACCTTTGGCTTGATTTGCAATGATTCCAAAAACTGTATTCCTGATAGTTTTTTCATTCGAATATCAAGGAATATCAAATCAACAGGATTTTTCTTTAGAAATCCAATTGCATCAACTGCATTATTAAATCCTTCCAATAAATTGAGGTAATCAACTTGCTCAATAAACTCCTTAATCTTTTTTAAGGCAAGGGGCTCATCTTCTATGGCAATGCAATTAATTTTCATTGAGTTCTAATTCCAATTTAACTTTAAATACTGAATTCTCTGAATTAATTATCAATTTATGTTTATTCTTATAAATCAAATCTAATCGTTTTTGGACTGTTTCTAATCCAATACCATGAGTTTTATCTTTATCGGCCTCGGAATTATCGTATTGGTTTTCACAATTAAAAATTAATTTGCTGTTTTCTATTGTTATTTTAACAATTATACCATTTTCAATGCTAGAATCAACTGAGTGTTTAAATGCATTCTCAACAAAGGGAATTAATATCATGGGAGCAATTTTATATCCATTACAACTACCACTTATTGTGTAATTAAAGAAGTTCTCGTTTTTCAATCTCAAACCTTCCAAAGAGAAATAATTTTCTAAATACACAATTTCGTTTCGCAACTCGACAAAATCTGTCTTGGTGTCTTTTAGCATATAACGCATAATATCTGATAACTTGATTAATGATTTTGAAGCTTTGTCCTGATTATCATGAATTAAAGCATCAATATTATGCAATGTATTAAATAGGAAATGTGGATTAATTTGGTTTTTCAATAAAGCTAAGTTGCTGGATATGTTTTCTTTTTCTAAAACCAATACATCATTTTTTTTCTTAAACCAATCAATGAAGAATCTAAATAAACTTCCAATTGTTGTCCATAAAAAGAGAGAAGACAAGGGTGCTAGTCCAAAAGCAAAAGCCTTTTTTGAAATCAAAAATAAAATCAAATAGGAAGTTACTACTCCAATAATTGCATATAAAAAGTAATTCCTCTTACTTTTAATTTTCATTATAAGCAGATAGCCAACATAAAAGAATATAGGCTGCAGTAACTTTACGTAAATTGAAATTGTCCCAAACTCTTTTGGTGATAAATACCTTACTAATACGGGAGAGATAAAATAAGTAGCTAATAAAGCTATCCAAAAAAAGATGTGAATGTAAATGATAACTGACTTTTTCATTTTTCTATTTTTTAGTTAATCAATGTTTCAAAAGTCAGTCTTTACATGTTTCTTTAAAACTCTATTAGATTCTTGCTGATATTTTATCGACACTTTCACTGTTTCGATCTATTATTTTGGTTGCAGTAAAGGTCTTCTAGTATGCATGCTAACATGTGTTGGCGGTATGTGCTTTTTATTCAATTCGTTGTACAAATCTACTACTTATCCAGCTTAAATAATATGATGGTTCTTCATTATTATCACCATTTACATATAAATCCCAGATTGGCTTAATATTATTTTTCATAATCACGAACCACCAAATTCGACCTGTTTCATCTGTTTGCTCAGCAATTGCAAATCCTTCTGAATCTTTTGGGTACTCAGCAAATATATTTCCCTCTTCATCGTGGTCAAGTATAATCGTATCGTTTATATATGGATTTAATCGTAAATAGTATTTATCATTAATCGTTTTAAATCCAATTGGTTTCTTAAATCTGGTTTTTGGCATGTCTACATTGTAATACATAGAATATTTCGATTGCAATTCGTATCCGAATTTTGAGTCATTCCATACTGATACATATCTCTCAATATGATTTATCACACCAGCGCAACAAGCATAATTATAAATCGTAAACGATAAAGGAGTAAATTCATCGTTATCAGAAATTTCAATCAATCTGCCCCACACTCCAATCAAATCAGAATATGAGCCATCAGATAATCCTTTGAAAAACACAAATCGATTACTTTCTCCACCTACAAATCCATAATAAATCAGGTCACGAATACCATCGCAATCAAAATCTACGAAATGTAAATTTTCTATACATAAAGAATCTTGATTCTCAAAAGAATAAAAAATCCAGCTGAGTTGCTCTTTATCTCTTAATTTATCAAGCAGTTCTAATTTCTCAGTTCTGGTGCTTGGAATGATCCAGTCATCTAGTTTAGCATTGTTGTCCAAATCATTTGGAATCTGAATGAATTGGCACTAACGTACACATGTATGAGTAGTGGCGGAATACGGGGCACTTTTCTGTCAAGATACAAATAAATTTGATGCGAGGTAGAAAGCTCCAATATGCCTCAAACCCCGCCATTACTTAAACATGATGTTGCCGTTTTGTTGCTTTTTTCTTTCAATCAAATATATTTCATGGTGCAATTGGTGCAATTATGGTGCAATTCAGATTTCAAAAAATGAACCTGCTCCTTTGCTTTCGGAGGCTTTTAATAGTCCCTTTTCTACCAATTCGGATAAATCTCTTGTGGCTGTGTTTCTGGAAACGTTGAAATTTGACTGATATTCACGATTTGTTATTCGCTTATTGTTCTTTAAAAAATCAAGTGCTCTAAGCTGTCTTTCATTCAAATCAAGAGATTTCAAATATTCTTCATTTAGTTTATCTTTCGTGAATTCTACCCAAAAACCAGACATTTCATAAAAATATTTAGGCGATGGGATACCAAATCGAACACAATCATTAATCATTTTTATTGTTCCACGCCCCCATGCTTCGATATATCCACTTCGGAATAAGGTGTTTGCTATGTCTGGATTGTAAGGTTTCGAAGGATGCTTTGTTAATAGTTTTTCAACTGACCAATTTTCTGGTAGTTGGGCATCATTCCAGAAAATAATTTTGTTTTGATAAACACTTATTTGAATGGGTGTTCCTTCGGAATAATCTTTATGAGAAACTGCATTTAGTAGGGCTTCTCTTATTGCCTCTTTCGGATAATCGTATTTCTCAACTCTGTTTAACCCTTCATAGCTTATTGATGAGTGAATGTATTTTGTAAAAAGCAAATCCATGGTTTTTTCCAATTGTTCAAACAAATTACCATGCACTTCATCTTGGAATTTCAATTCGTCATCTGACTGGAAAAATCCAATTTTTATGTATGCACCTGTTACAAATTTTTCCGGATTAGGATGAAAAAGCAATAATGCAGCTCTTTTTAGATATTTATTCTCTATTAATTGAAGGTTTTCAAGTAAATGGTCGTTTGCGTCAGTTAATACATCTTCCTCAATTCTTTGAGCTTTAAATGCTTTCTTTCTAAAGTGATCAAAAGTGTCATGTTTTAAATCTTCAACTGTAACTTTTGGTACTGGAACTCCATCCCATCGTTTTCCTTTTTTCTGGAGTAAGAATTTGTCCAAAGCATTGCCTTTCAACTCTTGTTTTGTGCTTCCGCTTCGATAGTGATATTGTCCTTTGTAATTTACTGGATATGGATGAGCTTCAACTATAATTTCAAGGTATTCTCCACTTTCTGTTTTGTGCAGATTTACGTCAACAATGATGCCTAAAACATCTTTTACTTTATTTGGAATGTCTTCAAGTAATTTTTTCGCATTATTCAAACCAACAGCTTTCCCGGTATCGTCTTTCCCAATAATTATTGAGCCACCGTTAGCATTCGCAAATCCACATACCCATTTTAGATATTCGTCTTTCCACGATTCTTTCCATTCAATATTTTGATTTTCTGCCATTTTTATCTTTTTATTCAAAGATAGAAAAAATGAGCTTTATGCATGAAATTTTCTCTCCTGCAATAAACGGCAACGGTTGCGGGTCGAGTAGGAAGGAGGAATTTCACCTCCCCCCTCATCCCGATGTACATCGGGATGCTTGATAGTCTCCCATCACACGGCTCTTCTAAAGTAGCAAAATTTGAAAACTCATCCCCTTTCAGGTTGGTAGTTAATTTTACTACAATAGCTAACCCCTTCGCTCCACTTCCATTTACTCATTTTTGTTAATT
>JAFGPR010000271.1 GCA_016936095.1 Ignavibacteriales bacterium
CCTTCTAATATTATCCGAATACAGAGGAAAAAACTTTTTATTTATCGGCAAATCGTGTGAGAGAGGTAATTCGATAAGTTTATCATATAATTTATATTTAATTAAAGAATCTTTTTTCTTTACCAATCGCTTTCGCAGTGCAAAAAATATTTTAAAAATAATCTTGCCAAACAGAGAATTTTTATTTGATCTAACCAAGCGATTAAAAATAAATTGTGCAATAAATTTTTTCATCTTATAACCTTACAGAAATTTTAAGAATAACAAATCACAGCAATAATACCAACAATTACAAGTTGATGTAAAAATTGATCAAAACCAAAAATCAACCAATAAGATCTGTTCTCAGAATTTTGAATATATGAGAACCAATAACCTAATTTCCCTTTTAAAAAATCAATAATAAAATGCGAGACCAATTGAATTGACGCAGCATAAAAAGCCATATCAAAGTTAAATAAAATAAGAATCGTAATAAAAAATAAAATTGCATGGACACCCGCGTGACAAAGTAATGGAAATAATGGCTTCCCTATCTTTTTTGCTTTAATCATCCAATTTGTGTTTAGATGACTAAAGTCACCAATAAAGTGACAAAAATTTAAAAGAACTAAAGTCAATATTAAATAACCCATTTCCATTTATCTTCCCCAAATTCCTTTGTCAGTTTTATTCAATATTTTTTTTAATTGAATTGGTGTCCATATCGCACCGATAATTAGACAAGCTGAAGTCGCTAATATTACACCGGAAATTCCGAGATTTAAATTTAAAGCAAAATATATTGAAAGTGGAATCTTAACTATTGCTGTAAAAATTGCAAAATAAAATGAAAGTGAGATCTTACCAACTCCATTTATGAAGTATGCAAAAATATTATTCCAATTGTTTAATACTGTATAAATTGCTAAGGAAATTGTCAGCAAAAACGGAATTGTAAATTTATCTTTAGTCATAAGGGAATAGACAAAATCTGAAAATAATACCATCAAAAAAGTTGCAAAAATTAGGAAAAACCAGATGTATATAATTTTTCTAATTGCATTTTTAATCCATACAAAATCTTCTTTTACATATGCTTCAGTATAAGCAGACCACATTGGTGTAAGGATAATTCCAAAAGCAAGCGGTACCATACTGAAATATCTGAAAGCAACTTGATAAACAGAAACGCTCTCAGGTCCTAAAATTTGTGTAATGATTAAATTATCTGTTGCAAGAATTATTAGTGTGGCGATTTGAATTACAAAAAATTTAAATCCAAGACTTGTTATGTGTTTTGAGTATTCCCACTTTACAAATTTAATTGAAGGAGCAAACTCTTTGTAGTTTTTTCTGAAGAAATATAAATTAGCCAAACCAAAAACAATGATCGGTATTAAAGAGAATCCCACACCTAACAAAAGGAGTGAACTGCTTGTAACCTTCTGTAATATTATGACAAGAATTATTGTCAGCAGATTAATAAAAAATGTAAATAATCCATTAATTGCAGGTTTTTGATCTGCAAGTATTATAGAGGTAATAAGTTTTAAAACGAACTGAATTGCGAAAAAAGTGAATACATAAAAAACTAATTTATCAATCGTATCAGAAAGTTGAATAGGTGCATTAAATATTGCAATCCAATTTATCCATTGAAAAACAACTAAAAATATTATGAATACAATAAAAATTGCAATGCTGAAAATTGCATAGGCCGTGCTGACATAAACTTTTGCTAGAGTCTTATTGCTATGTGCAAATTCTTCTGCTAATTTATTTCGCAATCCATTACCAAGGCCGAAATCAAGATAAACAGCCCACATCAGAATTGAATTTAGAACTGACCATATACCAAAATCAGTTTCACCGAGATAGTCAAGTGTAAGTCGGACAATTACAAGCGTGAAGATGAAATTGAAAATATGTAATCCGAAAAGCAATACGATATTTCGCTTTGCTTTCCCCCCTCTTGACTTTCCTTCAAATTGGAATAAAGAAATTAATTTTTCTTTTATCATTTAATAGTACACTGAATTGATAAATCAATTACACAGATGTAACATATTTTCATTGTTTTATTTAATAAAGAATAAATCCTTGATTAAAGTAATTTCATTCGTAATTACATTTTGCACTTTACAATCTTTTATTTCTTTTAAGATATTTTCATTAGAAAGAAAATTTAATCTTCCATTTCTATCTCTTGATTCTCTTGCTTTATTTTCTATAAATCCCTGTTCGGCTTTAAGTTTTTTCAAGTTATGTTTCAAATCTTTTCTAACGAAAAATGCATTCCCACCATTTGAATTGCTTCCCACAAAATCATATCCCTTTTTATTTGCTAAATGACAAAGTGCAGGTAAAGAAACACCATAATACAAATATGAATAATGAGCCTTTGCCCGATGGAAATCATGTTGATAAGGAATTGAAATAGGATGCTTTTTCCCAAATATACTTTTATATTCACAAATTACAATTCTCGGATTGATAACATTTATCGCTTCCCAGACCCAATAATCGTTTCCATCGATATCTATGCTTAACAATCCAATATCATCCTTTAAACCTGCTGTTGCGATAATCTTATTAATATTTTCCTTCATAATGAAATTGTGAATTGCTGTTAAATCAAAACGCCAATAAATTTCTTCTTTTTTAATATAATCAATATTATTTTTACTACCGTCAATAACAAC
>JAFGPR010000272.1 GCA_016936095.1 Ignavibacteriales bacterium
AGATTATTCTCATATTTTTCTAATAATTCTAATCTATCGCTAGCATCAATTTTTAATTCGTCAGCAATATCATCAGCTTGTCGTGCAAATTGATATACAACTGCAATATCTTTTCTAATTTCTTTTTTTAAGAATAAAGATATGACAGGAAAATTTTCGTAATGGGATTTTGTGAAATTAATAGATTTTTTATAAGCTATATTTTCGTTGAATTTTGCAGTCATACTAATTTTGCCACGAGGTTACAAAGACACAAAATATTTTATTAAGAAAAAATAAAAAGGCTGACTTAAATTATCAGCCTTTGATTGTGCCCGGAACAGGACTTGAACCTGCACTGGCTTATGCCAACTAGACCCTGAACCTAGCGTGTCTACCAATTTCACCATCCGGGCTTATTATCAAGGAATAGAATCCGCTTCTGGTCTAACATCATAATAACTTTTTATCTCTTTATCTCGAGAAGCATCATATTCATCAGGTATATTGTTTTTATTTATTATATCAGAAATCCCCCCCTCTTTGCAGTCATCAGAAATTAATTTAGGATCACCATATGTATATATAGATTCCTTACAAAATGTTACAGTAATTATGTTACCACTGGAGGGAGCTTTAAAATCATTAGTTGGTAATTTTATTTCATCATAAACACGTTTCATAAACAAACCCCATACAGGTAGAGCGGCAGTACCACCATAACCAAAACTACTTGTAAATTTGATTCTCCTGTCATCAAAACCAACCCAAACACCTGCTGCTAATTTTGGTGTAAATCCAACAAACCAAGCATCTGCAAAATCAGATGTTGTCCCCGTCTTACCGACTGCAGGATACTTAAATCCAAATTCTCCTCTTATCCTTGATCCTGTTCCACCATTAATAACGTCTTTCATCATATCAACCATTATATACGCTGTCTCTTCTGAAATTGCTTCATAACTTTTTGGTGTGAAATACTCGAGCAAGATACCATTAGCATCTTCAATTTTTACAATGCCATACGGTTCGTTATAGATACCTCTGTTGCCTATTGTTGCATAAGCAGATGTCAATTCAAGTGGTGATACTTCCGATGCACCAAGTGAAATTGCTGGTGTCAAATTTAATGGTGTCTTAATACCCATTCTATTTGCATAATTACCAACTTCTACAAGTGGGGCATAATCTTCTACAACAAGTCGAGCAGCAATAATATTTACAGAGTGTTTCAATGCACTTCTTAAAGTCATAAATTCACCGCTTACTTTCCAATTAGCATTTCTTGGTTCCCAATTACCAAAAATAAATCTCTGGTCAAGCAAAGGAAATGCCGGATATAAGCCTCTATCTATTGCTACGGTATAAATAATAGGTTTAAAAGCCGAGCCCGGTTGTCTTATTATCTGAGTAACATGATTTAATCCATGTTTCATTTTTCTATTTTGTCCACCAACCATCGCTTTAATTTCACCCGTCTCAATATCAAGAACAACAAAGCCAACTTCAACTTTTTGATTAGCTTTCTGAACAGAATCAACAAAGGCAATATTACCTTTTAAATAGTTATAAATTTTCTTTTTATTATCTTCATTTTCAGTACGAGTGTATTCTGACCTTTCCTTAATTGCTTTATCAACTAATTTCGTAAGAAGGTCCTTATTTTTATCCCAGCTCCAACTTTTGTCAAATGTTTTTTGTGCATTTTCCAAATGTTTATCCACCGACTCATTGGCAATCTTTTGCATTCTTGAATCGAGTGTTGTATAAATATTCAATCCGTCTTCATAAAGGTTATAACCTTTTACCTTGCACCATTTTTCCATTTGCTGACGAATATATTCAACAAAATGAGGAGCGATAGAATTTGTAATTTCCTTTTTTACATCCGGAGGTAATAATTTAATTGGTTCTTCTTTTAATCGGTCATAGGTTTCCTGACCTAAGTCGCCAACTACAACCATATTGTGAAGGACTAAATTTCGCCTTTGTAAGGCGGTATTAGGATTTCTATAAGGGTCATAATAAACACCACTTTTTTGTAATGCTACTAATAAAGCAAATTCGGAAAGGGATAGATCTTTAACATCTTTATTGAAATACATTTTAGCAGCCATACCTACACCATAAGCTCCCTGTCCAAGATACGCCTGATTAAGATACATTTCCAATATTTCATCTTTTGTATAATTTCTTTCTATTTGGACTGCAGTAATCCACTCACGAACTTTTCGCACAACTGTACCAAAAAAGCCATCATCTTCCTCTTTAAGTTGATAAAGACCTCGTGCTAATTGTTGTGTAATCGTACTTGCACCTTCTGTTTTAAATAGGAAGACTGTTTTAAACATTGCCTTTACAAATCTTTCTAAGTCAACACCCCAATGATCATAAAATTTTCTATCCTCAGTGTCAAGCAGTGCTTTTATACAATAGTCAGGCAAATCGTTTAAATTTATTTCAATTCTTCTTTGTATGAAAAATCTATCTAATACAACACCATCTGCACTGTAAACTGTACTTGCTAAACTCTGCTTTGGATTTTCTAAATCTTCAAGTGAGGGGAGACCACTAATAACATGCCAGAAGAATGCAACGATTAGGAAAAAAAATATTCCAATTATTGTCCAGATAATTTTCTTTCGGGTTTTTCTTCTTTTTTCTTTAAGCTTATCAGGAATGGTAGATACAGGTTTGTTTGTTTTCTTTCCAAAGATCATAATTAACTTACTTTTTTTATTTTAAATTCATTATTTGAAAATTCACCGTAGTGTGGTTCGCTTAACCAAGAACCTAAATTAATATATCGTCCTGCTTCGAATTTCTCATCCTTAAGTCTATGGACATGTCCAAATATAACATAATCATAACCTTCTTTAATTTTCTTTTTTGCAAATTCGAACAGACCGTCAACTTTGCCATAATCCTTTTTATCTGTATACCCTCTGCTCTTTTTACTTGATAAACGAGCTAACCAAATTCCAATATCAGGATGAAGTAAGGAATATAGGAACTGATTTACCTTACTTCGTAATATTTTTTTTAAAATTTTATAACCTAAATCGTTTTTCACAAAATCATCACCATGTGCCAAAAAGAATTTCTTGTTTTCTAAATTGATCGAAATTTCGTCTTTGAGCAATTTGACTCCAATTTCTTTTTCAAAGAAATCTCTGTGCATAAAATCGTGATTACCAATAAAATAATAAACACCCGTGCCATTCGAAGTCAACTTTTTTAATGCAGTAAAGACACCAAAATACCCTTTTTGTAAAACCGTTCTGTATTCAAACCAATAATCAAATAAATCCCCAAGAATAAATAAAGTTTTACAATCAGGGATAATTTTATCGATAAATTCAACAAATAATTTTTCTTTCTCAACTTCCTTTGATGGAGAATCGAAACCGAAATGTATATCCGAAATAAAATAATATTTGCTTTTCAAATTTACAAAAAATTTTTACTATTACATTTTAATATAATAATTTATTGAGATAGATTAAATATATAAATTTATGAAGTTTTTAAATTATACGTAATTTTTTATAAATTAGTATCTTTACATACAATGCAAATTACGGTATACTAATTAGGTCAAATTTTATATTAAAATATTTTTAAACTTTATTATATTTGAATATAAAAATAAAATAAAAGGAAAGAATGTTATATTTAACACGTCGTGAGAGATTTAGTGCTGCTCATCGCTTGTGGAAAGAATCTTTTGACAAAGAAAAAAATGAAGATATTTATGGGGAATGCAGCAATTTTCATGGACATAATTATGTACTTGAAGTTACTGTCAAAGGTAAAAACGATCCCGAATCAAGTTTTGTCATTAACCTAAAAACACTTAGCAAAATAATCCGAGAACATATTATTTCAAAGCTTGATCATAAATTTCTAAATGATATTGAAATGTTAGAAGGGAAAACACCTACATCTGAAAATCTTAGTTTAGTAATTTGGGAGGAATTAAAGGATAAAATTCCTAATGCAGAATTATTCTCGGTAAAAATCTATGAAACAGAAAATAATTGTGTAGAATATAGAGGAGAAGATTAATTGGACCTAAAAATAATCGCTGATTGCATCGAAACTATAATTGATGAAATTGGTGAAGACAAAAATCGAGAGGGATTACTTAAGACTCCAGAGAGAGTTGCCGAAGCCTACAAATTTTTAACTAAAGGATACGCTCAGGATATTGATAAAGTAATGAACAATGCAATTTTCGAAGAAAAATACGATGAAATGGTTATTGTCAGAGATATAGATTTTTTCAGTTTATGCGAACACCACCTTCTACCATTTTTTGGTAAAGTCCACATTGCATATATACCGAGCGGAAAATTAGTTGGACTTAGCAAGCTAGCAAGAGTGGTTGAAATATTTGCAAGAAGATTGCAATTACAAGAAAGAATGACTGTTCAGATTGCAGATGCAATTAATAAGTATCTTAAACCAGATGGCGTTGCAGTCGTCGCAGAAGCTCATCATATGTGTATGATGATGAGAGGAGTTGAAAAACAAAATTCATTTTCTGTTACAAGTTCAATGTTGGGTTCATTCCGTGATGATCCAAAGACAAGGAATGAATTCTTAAATCTAATTGCAAAAAAAAATATTTATTGAAATAAATAATTTTTGTAAACAATTTTTGAGGTAATTATGAAAACTTTAAATGTAATTTTTATTGTACTTTTTTTACTCTTCTGTTTCGCTTGTGCACCGACAGAAGAAACAACTGAACAACAATATGAAGACAAAACACAAGTTGATAATAAAGATACACAAACAGATGAAATATATATTTTTGAAGATACCGAAGAAGAGGAACCAGTTGTCGTAAAACCCAAAGAAGAAGAATATACCTTTGATGATCAAGATGTTTCAAATGATAACCAAAATGTCACAGCTGTAAAAAGTTTTTATGTTCAATTAGGAGCTTTCTCAAAAGAAGATGGTGCCAAAGTTTATGTTGAAGTAAATCAAAACTATGCAAATACGCCACTAAATGTTATATATGATCAAGCTAAGGGACTTTATCTCGTTCGTTCAAATCCTTTTACTACAAGAGAAGAAGCAGAAAAATTAAAGAATGAATTAAAAAAACAAGAAAGATTTAAGGACGCTTTTTTAGTTACTCCAAAATAAATTCTTTAACTAAATAATAAAATTAAATCAAATAGAAAACGAGGTGTGAAATGAAAAATTCCATTTTATTGTTATTTGTTGTATGTTTATTTATTTCTTGCAGTGAGGAGTACAAATTGAAATATCCTGAAACAAAAAAGGTTGATGTAACAGATAATTATCATGGTACAATAGTAGCTGATCCATACAGATGGTTAGAAGATAATACTTCTGAAGAAACAGCAAAATGGGTTGAAACACAAAATAAGGTAACAGAAGAATATTTATCTACAATATCTTTTCGTAATGATATAAAAGAAAGATTGACTGAATTATGGAACTATGAACGATATTCAATGCCTGAGAAGGTTGGAAAGTATTATTTCTTCTATAAGAATGATGGATTACAAGAGCAGAGTGTAGTTTATAAGCAAGAAGGATTACAGGGTGAAGCAAAAGTTTTTATTGACCCAAATAAATTCTCCGATGATGGATCAATCAGTTTAACTGGAATTTATTTTTCAAATGACAATAAATATTGCGGATATGGAATATCACGAGGTGGATCTGACTGGCAGGAATATTACATTCTCGATGTTGAAACAGGTGAAAAATTAAATGATGAAATTTTATGGGTGAAATTTTCGGGAATGTCATGGTACAAAGATGGTTTCTTCTATAGTCGCTATGATGAACCAAAAAGTGAAGATAAATTGAAAGCCGAGAATGAATATCATAAAGTATACTATCACAAAATAGGAACACCACAAAGCGAAGATGAATTAATTTATGAAGATAAAAGTAATCCTAAAAGAAACTTCTATGCAGGTGTTACCGAAGATGAAAAGTATTTAATACTCTATATCTCGGATGTTTCTTCAACCTATAATATGTTGTATTATAAAAGTTTAGAAACAAACGAACCTATAAAACCATTTATAAATAATTTCGAAGCAAATTATTCAGTTGTTGATAATATAGATGGAAAATTTTTAGTTCTTACTGATTTTGAAACACCCAATTATAAATTAGTCTTAATTGATCCAAATAATCCTGCAAAGGAAAAATGGGAAACTATCATACCCGAATCTGAGAATACAATTAGCAGTGTTTCCTTCATTGGAGAAAAATTATTTATATCTTACCTGAAAGATGCAACAACAAAAATTTCCGTATTTGATATTAAGGGACAATACAAATAT
>JAFGPR010000029.1 GCA_016936095.1 Ignavibacteriales bacterium
GGTTCAGCAACGAGCCTTGAGGTACTTGAAAAGGCAAAAATAAGTAATGCTGATTTATTAGTCGCAGTAACAGCCTCTCAATTTTTGAATTATAACATAAGCACATTAGGTAAAAAATTGGGGGCAGCATATACAATCTCCCGTGTCTCAAGTCAGGAATACTCGTCAGAAGAAAACAGAGAATTGTTTAACTCACTTGGAATTGACTACGTTGTTTATCCAGAAGAACTTGCATCACTTGAAATAGTAAAATTAATAGAAAGAGCTGCTGCAACTGATGTCCTTGAATTTGAAGGCGGTACTTTATCACTAATCGGTTTAAAACTCGATAGAACGATTCCCGTTCTTCGTAAAACAATGAGAGAGGTTGCAATAGAATACAATCTACATGATTTTCGAATTGTTGCAATACACCGGGGAGTTAGAACGATTATTCCGACAGGCGAAGATATCTTTTTGCCTAACGACCAAATTTTTGTGATTACAAAGCCGAATGGTATTGAAGATATATTAAAATTATCAGGTAAGGAAAATACTAAACTGGAAAATATAATGATTCTGGGTGGTGGTAAAATCGGCAGAAAAACTGCTCGTTTGTTGGAAAATAAATTAAATATTAAACTTATTGAATCTAATCAGAATAAGGTTGTTAGTCTTGCGAGTGATTTGGAAAACACACTAATCATTCAAGGAGATGGACGTGACCTCGATCTATTGGCTCAGGAAGGTATTATTGATATGGATGGTTTCATTGCTGTCACGGAAGAAGCAGAAACAAATATTATCACTTGCCTTATGGCAAAGCATCTGGGGGTAACAAAAACTATAGCCCAAGTTGATAATGTTGATTACATACCATTAACTCAGACAATAGGACTTGATGCTCTTGTAAATCAAAAATTGATTACTGCGAATAATATTTCAAAAGTAATTCGTAAGGCAAAATTAATTTCAATTGCAACCTTACAGGGTATTGATGCAGAAGTTGTTGAATATATTGCAAAGCCAGGCTCTAAAGTTACAAAAAAGCAAGTTAAAGATTTAGAATTTCCGGAAAATGCAATTATTGGTGGTTATGTAAGAGATGGAGAAGGATTTATTGCAATTGGAAGCAGTCAATTGAAGGCAAACGACAAAGTTGTTGTCTTTGCTTTACCTGGTGCTATTCGAAAAGTAGAAAAATATTTTGAGTAATTAATTATAAATTGTTCAGGGGAAATTATGAAAGGAATAATTCTCGCTGGTGGTGCAGGTACAAGATTATACCCAATCACAAAAGTATATAGCAAACAACTAACTCTTATCTACGATAAACCATTAATCTATTATCCGCTATCAATTTTAATGCTTGGTGGCATTAATGATATTTTAATCATTTCAAATGATGAAACAATACCACTTTATCAAAAACTTTTTGATAATGGGAATAATCTTGGTCTAAATATTCAATATGCAGTTCAAGACAAACCAAATGGAATTGCTGAGACATTTATTATCGGCGAAACTTTTATCGGTTCAGATAATATTACCTTAATTCTTGGCGATAATATTTTTTATGGTAATCTTTCATTTTTCTATGAATCAGTGAACACTCACAAAAACGGAGCTGTAATCTTTGCCTATCGTGTTACTGATCCAGAGAGATATGGCATTGTTGAAATTGATAAAGATGATAATGTTATATCAATTGAAGAAAAACCAAAAGTACCAAAATCCGAATATGCAGTTCCCGGATTATATATTTATGATAATAAAGTTATAGAAATTTCTAAAAACTTAAAACCATCTGCCCGTGGTGAATTGGAAATAACTGATGTCAACAAAGTCTATCTTGAGTCGAAGGAATTAAAAGCAAAGAAAATTGGACGAGGTGTTGCCTGGTTAGATACAGGTACACCTGAGGCTTTACTACAAGCATCGAATTTCTTTGGAGTAATAGAAGATAGGCAAGGGCAGAAAGTTGCATGTATTGAAGAAATTGCATATTATAAAAAATTTATTGATAAAGGGCAGTTTACCAAAGTGGTTAATTCACTTCCAAAGTCAGATTATCGGAATTATCTGGAAAAAATTTTAAGTGAATAACATTTTATTTTTGATTTTTATTTTCAAAAATTATTATTTTTATAAAGCAAATAAAAAAAATAAAATTAATAGGTAAAAAATGGATGAAGAAACAAGAGAATTCGAACAACCAGAATTTTTCAGTGAAGAGGAAATAAATGATGTTGATGAAAAAGTAAGATATGTTGATGAAAATTTATGGGATAAGTTAGAGCGAATAGGCAAAAAAATATCCTTTGCCAAAGATGTAAAAGCTTTATACAATTATATGGCTGATTCTAATGTTTCTTGGTATAGAAAAACGATTGTAGCTGGAGCACTTATTTATTTCATTTTACCACTTGATGCAATACCCGACCTTACGCCATTATTTGGTTATCTTGATGACCTTGGTGTAATTACAGCTTTAATGAAATATCTCGGTAGCGAATTGAATCAATATTATGAATATTGATTTTTTTAAATCCTTATTTTTTGTCAACAATCTGTAGTTAAAAATTATTTTGGAAAATATGAGAATTCTTTTTGTTTTTCTTTTTTCTATAAATTCAATATTTGCCCAAGTCAATATTGATAAGCAAATTAATAATATACTTAGCAAATTACCCTCGTCAACTACTACTGCAGTTATGATTCTCGACCCACAAAATGATGAAGTAATCTTTGAAAAGAACAGATATACTTCTATGGTTCCCGCTTCTAATACGAAATTATATACTACGGCAACAGCTATTAATTTAATGGGACCTGATTTTCAAATTGCAACAAAATTATTCACAGATGATTTAGAGTTGAATGATACAATTATGGATGGCAGTATTTATTTAAAAGGTTTTGGAAATTCCTTGTTTACTGAAACGGAACTTGACTCGATGGTTCAGGATGTGGTCGATTTAGGAATTAGAAGAATTACAGGAAATGTAGTTGGTGATGATACATATTTTGATGACATTTATTACCGCGACGATTGGATAATGGATGAAATGCCTAATGTTGAATTGCCCCCAATATCAGCTCTTGTGCTAAATAAAAATATGGCAACTATTCTTATAAGTGCAAATAAAAAATCTGGCTCAAAAGTAAGTTGTGAAGTTATTCCAAGTATTGATTATTTACTAATTAATAATAGTGCAAAAGTTACCACCAAAAGAAGTAGTCCTTCACTTACCGTAATCACTAATTCAAATGGAATTGATATTTCTGTTTCAGGTTATGTAAAAAAAAGCACATATGAAAAATCATACAATGTATATATAGATAATCCACCTTTATTCTGTGCGTGGGTTTTAAAAGATAAACTTGAAAAAAAGGGAATAAGAGTTCTTGGTTATCCAATTACTGCTGAGACACCGAATAAAGCAATTGAATTATCGTCGTCCTCTGTTTCATTGAAAGAAATAATTTCAATAATTAATAAAAAAAGTGATAATTTCAGAGCAGAATGTCTCTTTAAAACTATAGGTGCATATTTTAGTGGCAAACAAGGTAATTCTTTTTATTCTACACAAGCTGTTCTAACATTTGCTGATAGAAATAATATTTTCGATGATGGCACTTCTATTGTTGATGGTTCAGGCATTTCAAGAGCGAACGAGGTAACAGTAAATTCGATTGTTGGTTTACTTTCATCAATATATAAAAACGAAGGTCTGTTTGAACCATTTTACAATTCTTTATCAATTGCCGGTTACGATGGTACACTTGGTGGCCGCATGAAATATGGGACTAATTTTAGAGGTAAGACAGGTACCTTGAGAGGTGTATCTTCCTTATCAGGTTATTTGGTTACTCAGAATAATAAAATGATAATAATAAGTATTATTATGTCATATACCAAGAAAGGAAGTGACTTTCATCGAAATATCCAAGATGACATCGTAGAATATCTATCAGAGACTTTATAAAATTACTGCTGATTTTCCTGAGGAACCTCTTGAGGTAGATTGTTCCCTTGCGGAACAGTATTATTTCTTGATGCATTTTGAATAATACTTTCTCTTTGTTCTTCTGTCATTCTGCCTGGTAGAAAAAATAAATTTATAGCTAAAGCAAGAACTAATAAAATTCCACCTAACCACCAAGTAGCTCTACTCAGAAAATCTGCTGTTCTTCGTGTTCCAAAAACACCACCAATTCCACCAGCTCCACCGAAAGTTCCAGCTAATCCACCACCTTTCGAAGCTTGCATCAGTATAATGATAATTAGAAAAACGGAAATTATAATAGATATAAAAATTAAAACAGAATACATTTTTTCCTCCAATTGTATTGTAGCGAGGGAGGGATTCGAACCCCCGACACGTGGATTATGATTCCACTGCTCTAACCGACTGAGCTACCTCGCCAAAAATTCAAAAATTGAGTGCCAAATATAAGGGTTTTAATCTATATTTTCAACAAATTATTTTATTTTGATAATATTAAATAATTTAACTTTTTTCTATTATATGTATATTTTCAATATATAATTTTAATATTTTACTTGAAATATCATGAATTCATCAATACTTCTGTTCATAAAAATAGTTCAAAATAGTATTTTGATAAGTATTTAATTAGTTTAAATATCAATAAAATTAGGGCATCGAGATGAAAAAGAATTTCTTAATTACCTTTACAATTATTTTTTTTATTGCTATTGCTATTTATGGACAAGAAACAAAATTAGATTCTTTCCAATCAAGTAGCAGTTCTTCTGAACATTCGGTTTTTTCAATACCTTATGACTTAAAATTATCTGAGCCAAACGACTTTTCTGGTGGCCTTTTTAGCACAGCAATTTCAAGTGGGGATTTCAATGGTGACGGTTATCCTGACGTTGTTGTCGGTGAATATTATCGTAATAATCAAACTGGAAGAGTAAATGTCTTCTTAGGTGGACCGACAATTGACGAAACACCTGATTTAATTATTTCAGGAAATCAATTCGAAGAAAATTTTGGTTATTCTATATCTTTGGGTGGCGATATTAATAACGATGGCTACGATGAC
>JAFGPR010000273.1 GCA_016936095.1 Ignavibacteriales bacterium
AGTTAAACTAAAAACTCAAATAAATTTTCTAAAAAAATCAATTATTTGAAGTCTCTACAACATAAACTAATTTTTCAGAAGTTTCTTTTATAAATTAGGAGTAAAAACAGAATGAAAATGATTGAAGAATTTAAAAAATTTATCATGCGTGGAAGTGTAATAGATTTAGCAGTTGGTATCCTAATTGGTGCCGCTTTTGGTAAAATCGTAACTTCGTTAGTTAATGATATAATATTACCTCCAGTTGGTTTATTAGTTGGTGGTGTGAATTTCTCAAGTTTAAGTATTGTAATTCAATCTCCGGTTTTAGATACTGCTGGACAAGTTATCAAAGAAGGAATAACAATTAATTATGGGAATTTTATACAAACAATTTTTGATTTTGTAATTATTGCCGCAGCAATATTCTTATTTATCAAGGCATTTAATAAATTAACAAAAAAAGAAGAACCGAAACCAGCACCAAAAGAAATTCCAGCAGATATTAAATTATTAACAGAAATTAGAGATCTATTAAAAAAATAAATTATAGATATGAAAATTCAATTTTTTATTACTGGTGGAACATTTGACAAAGAATATGATGAACTTACTGGTAAATTATTTTTCAAGGATTCTCACCTTAAGGAAATGCTTAAAATCGCTCGTAACAAAGTGGATCTTGATGTAAAGACTTTAATGATGGTTGATTCATTGGATATGACAGATGACGATAGAAAAATAATAACTTTGAATTGCAAAAAATCTGAACATAAAAAAATATTAATAACTCACGGTACTGATACGATAGTTGAAACAGCAAAAGTTATTGCGAAATTTGTAAAGGATAAAACTATTATTTTAACTGGTGCGATGATACCTTATACATTTGGTAGTTCGGATGGATTGTTTAATTTAGGTGCTTCAATTGTTGCTGTTCAGACTTTGCCAGTTGGTGTCTATATTTGCATGAATGGAAGAATATTTAATTATAACAAGGTTAGGAAAAATAAAAAAATGGGAATATTTGAAGAGGTTGAAAAATAAAGCTGGTGGATAATTTTATATATGCCTAAAACATTTTTATTATTATCTATTTTCTGTTTGCTGTCAATTTTATTTATCCCTGATTTTATTGGAAGCGAAAATAATCCGTATTTATGGATTTTAGGAATTGTTTTATTTCTAAATGGTACATATTTATTAATTCGTGGACGAAATCTATTAATTCAATATGGTAAAATGGAGCGGAATAATTTTATACAAACATCTGTTGTTGTTAAAAGAAAGTTATTTGCAATCATTAGGCATCCTCAATATCTTGGATTAATATTTATTTTATTAGGTTTAATTTGTTCCTATCAAAATTGGATTGATCTAGATCTCGGAATAGTTGGGATATCATTAATATCTATTCAAGCTGTTAAAGAAGAAAAATATTGTTCAACTTTATTAGGTGATGATTATAATGATTATTGTCAACTTATTCCCAGATTCAATTTTATCACAGGAGTAATTAAAGTTATTGAAAGAAAAACTTACTAAAGATTAAAAACATTTTTAATCTTACACTAATTTTGTTTATTATACAAATATAATATGTTAAATAAAATGAAACTAAAATATTCAATAATTAAAAAAGTAATTCTTATGATTCTATTTTCACTATTCACAAATGTCTGGGGAGATGATATTACCTTAAGTGAGTTAAAACTTAGAGAACCTCTAGATAAAAAAATTAAAATAAAAGAGGATAAACATCTTGATTCATTATTCTCGCAAAAACAATTAGGCTCTTTCGTTAAGGATAATAAAACGTATTTCCGATTGTTCGCACCAAATGCAATTAGTGTAAAGTTGGTAACTTTTCAAAATCCTGAAGATACTGAGAATAAAAATTTCGATATGCAAAGGGATGCGGATGGTGTTTGGGAAGTAATTCTTGATGGAGAAAAGTATGGACTCTTTTATGGATATAAAGTATTTCACTCAGGGAATGGACACGAACCGATTCCTATTTGTGTTGATCCCTATGCAAAAGCAATAACATCTTTTACTACATTTTGTAATCCTCGGTTGAGTATCGTTTATAGAGGTGACTACAACTGGGGAGATGATATTTGGATTAAAAGGAATTGGTTAGATTTAATTATTTATGAAATGCATATAAAAGATATGACTGCACACCCAAGCTCGGGAGCTAATGAATTGGGGACTTATAAAGGCTTAATCGAAAAAGAAATTAGAGGAGGTTTAAATTATATAAAATCGCTGGGAGTGAATACGGTTGAGATATTACCTGCACAAGAATTTGGCTATTATGAAATACCATATCTTGATTCATTAAAGGATTTTTTCAATACATGGAATCCGTATGAAAGAAATCACTGGGGATATATGACTGCTGCTTTTTTTGCACCAACTGCATATTATTGCTATCCGAAAAGTGAATTGCAAGAAAAAATTTGGATTGGAAAATATGGAGAGCAAGTTCATCAGTTCAAAGATATGGTCAAAGCATTTCACAGAGAAGGTATTGCCGTTGTGATGGATGTTGTTTATAATCATTTATCACAGTATGAGATTGGTAATCTAAAACAAATTGATAAAGAATATTATTTCCGATTAGACGAGAATGGAAATTTAATTGCACAAAGTGGATGTGGTAATGATTTAAAAACAGAAAGGCCTATGCTTAGAAGATTGATTGTTGAATCAATAATCTATTGGATGACGGCGTATCATATTGATGGATTTAGATTTGATCTTGGGAAATTAATTGATTGGGAAACAATTGAGGAAATAATAAAAGAAGCAACGAAAATTAATCCAAATGTAATAATAGTTTGTGAACCTTGGGGTGGCGGTTATGACCCGACAGGATTTTCTGAACGTGGATGGGGTGCCTGGAATGATCAAATCCGTAATGGCATAAAAGGTGAAAATCCCAACAATGGACTTGGGTGGATCTTTGGTAAATGGTACGGAAACAATAATATTGATAGAATTAGAAGTTATATTAGGGGTACTTTAACAAAAGATAGTTTAGGGCTATTTCTTCAGGCGGAACATTCTGTAAACTATTTAGAATCGCATGACGGTTATACACTAGGTGATTTCATAAGAATAGGCAATGGTGAAGTAGATGAAAAAGTGAAAATCACGGATATTGATAAGCACACAAAATTAACTCCAAAACAATTGAAGTTAAATAAATTAGCAGCATTATTCCTGTTTGTATCTAAAGGAATTATTATGATTCATGAAGGACAAGAATTTGCTCGATCAAAAGTTCTTGCCGATGACCCTAACGTTAGCGATCCTGATAAAATGAAAATTGATCATAACACATACAATAAGGATAATGAAACAAATTATATTAATTTTGAGCATATGGATATTAATATTGAACTTTGGAATTATTATCAGGGGCTAATAAAATTAAGAAATACTTTTGAAGCATTTCGGCATTGTGAATATGACGATATTGAATTTTTTGAAATCCAAGGTAATGAATTTGCGCTTGCATTTTCTCTCAATTATAAAAATGATTCCCTCATTGTTGTAATGAATGCAAATCAAATTGATAAGTTAGAATTTGATTTACCTGCTGGAATTTGGAATATCTTAGTTAATGAAGATAAAGCAGGTATAATTCCATTAGAAGAAATTGAAAATCAAATTTTAATTCCTAATATTAGTGGAGTCGTATTAAAGAAAAAATAATTTTTACTGGAGGATAAAATGAAAAAATATTTTGTAGTTTTATTACTATTATCTTTTACGATAATTGCTCAACGAAGTCAATTCAACTATTTTGACCAGAGTAAAAGCCTAAGTGGTATTACTAAATTGAGTAGCACTAATTTAAGTTATACTGGTAATGCTTTGGAAATCTTGAAATGGAATGATAACGCTGGACAAAATACCCTGATTTTGTCTCTTACAAATAAGATACCGAAAGGAGAAAGTTATGGTGAAGAATACTATGATAAAGAGTTGTATATCTATCATTATATTAAGGATGCAAACGGCAATACTAAATTATCAAGAAAAATTGAGGACAACATAAGAGATTGTCCTTTTGATATTACTTTAGAATTTATAAAAAATTCGCTTACAATAACTGATTTAGATAAAAATGGATACACAGAAATTTCTGTTCTATATAAGTTATGTTGCAGAAGTGATGTATCACCCTCTGATATGAAATTAATGATGTTAGAGAAAGGAAATAAATATGCTCTTCGTGGTTCAATGATTGTTGATATTATTCCGCAACCGGAATTGCAACAATATATTGATGAATATGGTTGGGGTAAATATAAAATTGACTCAGCTTTCAATAACGCAAATAGTAAATTTTTAAAATTTGCAAAGCAACAATGGGAAAAATTCAAGTATGAAAGTTTTGATTAACCAGACTGTAAGATAAAATTTTTAGAAGAATGAAATACAGAGTAATTAAAGAACATCAGCCGTATAAAGAGACTATTTTGAAGATTAAAAAGGGTGATATAGTATTTGTTGGTGAAAAATATAATGAGAATCTAAATTGGAATAATTGGATTAAATGCTCTTCACAAGAAAATGTTAGTGGATGGGTACCTGAACAAATACTTAAAATAAAAGAAAATTTAGCGACTGTGCTCGAAGATTACGATGATAAAGAATTATTTGTACATGAAAATGATATCGTAACTGGCGAAGGAATAGTTAATGGATGGTTAAGATGTAAAAAAATAAATGAAAATAAATATGGGTGGGTACCACTCGAGAATTTAATACCAATAAATCAATAAAAAATGGAGAAACCTTAATGGTAGAAGCATTGAAATCTGAAAGGATCAAAATCGGTAGCAGAACCTTTTTCTTTGATTTACTCGAGGCAAAAGATGGTTCGAAATATGTAAAAATTTCCGAAAGCCGTAGAGATGAAAAAGAAGACAAATTTAAGAGACAATCAATCATGGTATTTAGTGAAGGATTTGAAGATTTTAAGAAAGCATTTGATAAGATCACACAATAAAATTTTAAAGAACTCTATTATAAAATGAACTTAAATAGAGTAAGAAAATTAAACAACAACGAAATTAAGAAAGGCCCAATTGTCTACTGGATGAGCAGGGAACAAAGAGTAGAAAATAATTGGGCTGTTTTGTATGGTGTTGAGCTAGCGAAAACCTTGAAAACCATTTTTTTAGTTGTCTTTAATATTGTTCCGGATTTTCTTGAAGCAACATTAAGACAATATATGTTTATGCTGAGGGGATTAAAAGAAGTCAGTGCAGAGTTATCAAATCTTAATATTCCATTTTATCTTACATCTGGTCAACCGGAGAAAAGAATAATTGAATTTTTATCGGAAGTAAATGCCGGTGCTTTAATTACTGATTTTGATCCATTAAAAATAAAAATGGATTGGAAAAATAAACTGATTAAAAAATTAAATATTCCTTTTTATGAAGTTGATTCACATAATATTGTTCCTTGTTGGATTACATCCAACAAACAGGAATTTGGTGCTTATACAATTCGACCGAAAATAAAAAAGTTGTTGAACGAATATTTAGATGATTTTCCCAAGTTGAAAAAACAAAATACGAAATTTAATTTACCTGATTTTGAAATTAAAAAAGTAATCACGCAATTGAAGATTGATAAATCAATTGATGAAGTTAATTGGTTGACTCCAGGTAGCCAAGCTGCAAAAATAATATTAAATGATTTTATTAAAAATAAGTTAAACAAATATAATAGCGAAAAAAATGACCCAAATAAAAATGCAGTATCACATTTATCTCCTTATTTACATTTTGGTCAAATATCATCTCAATATATTACAAAAGAAATTATTAAATCTAATATTGTTCAAGAAGCAAAGGAATCATTTTTAGAAGAATTAATTATTAGAAAAGAATTATCTGATAATTTTTGTTACTACAATAGAAATTATGATTCATTTGATGGTTTTCCTCAATGGGCGAAAAATACTCTTTCTGAACATCTAAAAGATAAAAGAGAATATAAATATTCTTTATCAGAATTTGAAAAAGCTAAAACTCAAGATGATTTATGGAATGCAGCTCAAAATGAGATGATTAAAATTGGGAAGATGCATGGATATATGAGAATGTATTGGGCTAAAAAGATTTTAGAATGGACAAACTCACATCAAGAAGCAATAAAGGTGGCAATTTATTTAAATGATAAATACGAACTCGATGGCCGAGATCCAAATGGGTATGCTGGAATCGCTTGGTCAATTGGTGGGGTGCACGATAGAGCATGGAATGAGAGATACATTTTTGGAAAAATCAGATATATGAATTACAATGGCTGCAAACGTAAATTTGATGTAGACAGATACATTTCAAAATATCAAACAAATAAAAGTTAGAGTTTTTGTGATCTTATTGCAAATAATAACTAAATAAGTGTTATGACAATAAATAAAATTCTAGAAAAATTACATTCCTTGAAAAATACAAAAAATGTTGAGGGAATAGTTCGTCTTGGAATGTTAAGTGAAAACCGACTTGGGATTTCAATATATTTATTACGGGAAATTGCTAAGGATATTCAAAAGAATAATAAACTTGCAAAAGAATTATGGAATACTGGAATAACTGAGGCAAGAATTTTAGCATCAATGATTGATGAAAAAGATAAAGTTACAAAAACACAAATGGAAAACTGGGTAAAAGATTTCAATTCTTGGGATGTCTGCGATCAGGTATGTGATAATTTATTTCAGTGGACAGATTTAGTTTTTAAGAAAGTTGAAGAATGGTCAAAACGAAAAGAGGAGTTTGTTAAGAGAGCAGCATTTACATTAATTGCTTGTATTGCTTGGCATAACAAAGTCTTGAAAGATGATTATTTTATAAAATTATTTGCGATGATTAAAGATGCTTCAACTGATGAAAGAAATTTTGTAAAGAAAGCGG